>NZ_JBFRDV010000018.1:0-123643 GCF_052113945.1 Paenarthrobacter sp. RAF54_2 | reverse complement strand
GCCCAGGTCCTGCAGTCCCTCGGCGTGGACTACATCGACGAGTCCGAGGTCCTGACCCCGGCCGACTACGTGAACCACATCGACAAATGGAACTTCACCGTTCCCTTCGTCTGTGGCGCCACCAACCTCGGTGAGGCCCTGCGCCGCATCAACGAAGGCGCGGCGATGATCCGTTCCAAGGGCGAAGCCGGCACCGGCGATGTTTCCAACGCCACCGGGCACATGCGCAAGATCCGTTCCGAGATCGCCAAGCTGGCCGCACTTCCCGAAGACGAGCTGTATGTTGCGGCCAAGGAACTGCAGGCCCCGTACGAGCTGGTCAAGGAAATCGCCGCCACCGGCAAGCTCCCCGTTGTCCTGTTCACCGCCGGTGGCATCGCCACCCCGGCTGACGCTGCGATGATGATGCAGCTCGGCGCCGATGGCGTGTTTGTCGGTTCGGGCATCTTCAAGTCTGGCAACCCCGCCGAGCGCGCTGCCGCCGTCGTGAAGGCCACCACGTTCTACGATGATCCTGACGTCATCGCGAAGGTCTCCCGCGGCCTGGGCGAAGCGATGGTCGGCATCAATGTCGACGAAATCCCGCAGCCCCACCGCCTGGCAGAGCGCGGCTGGTAGGTTCCATTGCGCCCGGTGGGCGCCGATCCTCTGCGTGCTATTCCCCGCTCTCGCTGCCGCCATTTTGGCGGTGGGCTGGGGCGGGGGCCCTTTTATGCACGCTGCCGGATCGGCGCCCACCGTTCCGTTTTCTGGGGTGTTTGGGTTAGTTGAGTCCCCGGCGTTTCAGGAGGGGCTCCAGTTCTGCGTCCCGGCCTCGGAATGAACGGAAGGATTCCAGCGGATCCCGGCTGTTTCCGCGGGCGAGCAGCTCCGAACGGAACCGGTCGCCGTTTGCGCGCGTGAGGCCGCCGTTTTCCTTGAACCACTCAACGGTGTCCGCATCCAGGACTTCGCTCCAGATGTAGGAGTAATAGCCAGCCGCATAACCGGCGCCTGCGAAGATGTGCTGGAAGTAGCCGGTGCGGTAGCGCGGCGGAATCAGCGGGTGGGCGATGCCGGCGTCGGCCAACGCCTTGGCTTCAAAGGCAAGGACGTCGTCCGGGACGTCCTCCAGGGCCAGTATGTGCCATGCCACATCCAGCAATGCTGCTCCGAGGTATTCAGTGGTGGCGAATCCCTCACCCCACAGCAGGGATCCGTTGATTTTGTCCACGATGTCCTGCGGGAGCAGTTCTCCCGTCGCATGGTGGCGTGCGTAATTAGCCAATACCTCGGGCCACATGATCCACATTTCGTTGACCTGGGACGGGTACTCCACGAAGTCCCGGGGCACGGACGTTCCGGAGAACCGAGGATACTCCACATCGGAGAACAGGCCGTGGAGCGCATGCCCGAATTCGTGGAAGACAGTCCGGACCTCGTCCAGGGACAGGAGAGCAGGCTCGCCGGGCGCCGGCTTGGTGATGTTGAGGTTGTTGATCACCACGGCTTGCGTGCCAAGGAGACGGGACTGTTCCACGAGCGAGTTCATCCAGGCTCCTCCGCGCTTGGATTCGCGCGTGTAGTAGTCCCCAAGGAAGAGGCCCAGAGCGCTGCCGTCCTCGTTTTGCACCTCCCACACCCGGACGTCCTCGTGGTATCCGGCCAGATCCGGCCTCTCATGGAACGTGATGCCATAGAGCTGGGTCGCTGCGAAGAAGACGCCGTCAGCCAAGACAGTTTCGAGGCTGAAGTAGGGCCTGATGGCCTGTTCATCCACTTGGTACCTTTCCCGCCGAACCTGGGCGGAGTAGTAAGCCCAGTCCCAAGGCTCCAGTGGATGGCCGGCGGACTCGGCCAAAGCTTCGGCTTCGGCTTGGGCGTTACGGACGGCTGCAGGTGCCAACCGGCCCAACATTGCCTGCACGGCCGTGAAGTCCGGGGCCGTCTGCTGGTCCACTACGAGTTCCGCGAAGTTTTGAAAGCCCAGCAGGCCGGCTTTCTCCGCGCGTAAGCGGACCGTTGCCGTCACCAGATCACGGACATCCAGATTTCCGCCGTCGGTGCCTCGAGCGAGGGACGCTTCAAACAGGCGACGCCGAACGGTCCGGTTTTCCAGCGAGGCGAGGGCAGGCTGGTTGCTTGGCTGGATCAGCGTCAAGAGGAACTGACCGTCGTCCCCGGCGGCCTTGGCGGCTTCGGCAGCGCCAGCGACATCTTCGGGAGACATGCCGGCCAAGTCGGCTTCGTCGTCGAGGAGAATAGCGGCAGCCTTGATCCCCTCCTTGACGCGCTGGCCGAATTCAGTGCCCAGACGCGAGAGTTCGGCGTTGATTTCCCGAAGCCGCGCCTGGCCGTCGTCGTCAAGTTGAATGCCGGACTGCCGAAACTCTTTGAGGTATTCCTGGACCAAGCGCCCAGACTCATCATTGAGGCTGGCGCTGTCGATGGCATTGAAGCGTTCGTATAAGTCACGGTTCATGTAGACGGCGTCTTGATGTGCGGCAAACTTGGGTGCGAGGCCAGTCTCCAACTCCCTGATCGCCTCCGACGCATCGGCCGATACAAGCGTAAAGAACGACGCCGAGGCCCGGTCCAGCAACCGCCCGGACCTTTCCATGGCCAAGACCGTGTTCTCGAAAGTCGCCGGCATAGGGTTCGCCGCAATCTGCTGGATCTCGTGGAGGTGCTCGTCCAGTCCCGCGTCCACGGCTTCGGCGTAGTCCTCGGTGCTGATTGCTTCAAAGGGTGGCAAGCCGAACGGCAGGGGACTGGGACTCAAAAGCGGATTCGTCATGAAGGGACTCTTTCACTTAAGAATCGTGTCCTCAAGGGCGACTCGCCAGAATCCCGCGCGTCGTGCGCCGTAGGATTGCCGTTATGGGGAACATCACATCTTCCGCAAGTCGTCGGGCTCACAGCCGCCGCAAGAGTTCACGGCGAACGGGCGCCCTGTTGGCCGCCTCAGTGCTTGCCATGTCCTTGAGCTCCTGCGGAGTAATCGCAGAGAACGACTCCCGGGAGCAAAGCAGCGCCGCTACTGCCCCCGCGTCTCCTGCGTCCACCCCAACGCCGACTCCTACGCCAACCCCGGGCAAGGGGCCTGCTTGTTCCGAGCTGCGTTGTACTTCCATCACTGTCACGGGCGACATGCTGATCCATACACAGTTGTGGCAGCAGGCCCGCGCCGATGCTGCTGCCGCAGGGCAGCCTGGATACACCTTCATACCGCTCCTTGAAGGCCAGCGCCGCTACATCCGGAACAGCGATCTCGCCATTTGCCACCAGGAAACCCCTGTTGCCACCCCGGATGGTCCGTTCTCCGCGTACCCGTCCTTCAATGTCCCGCCGCAGATCGTTACCGCCTCCAAGGATGTGGGGTACCAAGCCTGCACCACAGCCAGCAACCACACCATAGACCGGGRGACGGAAGGGTTGCTCCGGACATTGGATGCGCTGGATGCTGCCGGGCTCAAGCACACTGGTTCCTACCGGACTGAAGCTGCATCACAGGAAATCCTGATGCTCAAAACAGGCGCCGCAACGGTAGCCGTCATTGCTGGCACCTACGGTCACAACGGGCAGATTCCGGAGTACCCGTGGCTTGTGGACGAGCTTGATCCCACGGTCATGATTGCGAAAGCCACCAAGGCCCGTGCGCTAGGGGCCGACATCGTGCTGGGAGTCATGCACGCCGGTGATGAGTACGCCAGCGAGGCCAATGCCCAGCAACAGGAAGTCGCCCACGCCTTGGTGGACAGCGGCCAATTCACCATGATTTATGGACACCACACGCACTCGGTGCTGCCGATCGAAAACTACAAGGGCACGTGGATTGTCTACGGACTGGGCAATGGCGTGACGGAATTGTCGCCCTGGTATGTGGTCAACAATGAAGGACTTCTGGTCCGTGCACAGTTCAGCCAGAACGCGGCCGGTGTTTGGACCGCCTCGGATCTCGCATGGGCGCCGTCCGTGATTGTCCGGGATCCCTACCGTTGGTGCTCAGTGGCCAGCGATGCACCCCAAGGAGTCTGCGCTTCGCCGGCAGCTGATGCAGAGACCCACGAGCGCACCAAGACTGTGGTTGAGTCGATGGGGGCAGCAACTGCCGGCGCCCACGAGTTGCTCATTACCAAGGAGAAGTAGCGTCGGCAGGTAGTCGAACCACCACCCGGCTAGCGTGGGCGGCGGGCGGCGTGCTCCCGCGCGAGGCGGGCAAAGTCGTCGTCGGGCGTTCCAGGCACGAAAGTGCCATGCTTGCGTTCCACGGCCGTCCGGATCAGGAAGTCGGCGATCGCCGGGTTCTTGGGCAGCAGCGAACCGTGCAGGTAGCTGGCCACCACGTTGCGGTAGCGGGCTCCCTCGTGACCGTCCTTGCTGTTGTTCCCTGCACCCTTGGTAACTGTCCCCAACGGTTGGACGCCGGGGCCCAGCGTGGTCTGCCCACTGTGGTTCTCGTAGCCCAGGACGTCCCCGAATTCTGAGGACTTGAGTGTGACATTGCCGATCAGCCGCTCATCAGTGCCGTGCGTTTCGACGTCGAGGATACCGATCCCGGGAATGACAGGGCCTGCGCTTGTCTTGAAGAACTTTCCGAAAAGCTGGTAGAGACCGCAAATGACCAGCATTGGTGCGCCCTCGTCCGCGAGCTCCCGCAAATGATCGGCGCGTGCCTGAAGATCGTCCTGAATAACCAGCTGGCCGCTGTCCTGCCCGCCGCCACCCACGATGATGTCAATGTCCTCGGGAAAGTCGTCGCCGACGTTGTACTCAAGCAGCTCCGGCGTGTAGCCATGCCACTTGATTCGTTTCTGCAGGACCAGGGCATTGCCCCAGTCACCGTAAATATTCATGTCCCGCGGGTACAGCTGCAGGACGCGGACGGTTCCTTTGGTGGGCTGTGCTTCCGAGGTCATGAGACCACCTCAACTATGGTGATTTTGGCCAGTTCGCGACGGATCGCGAGCATGGCGGTGTACGTGCAGAAAATCCGCTTGGGCTTGCCTCGCGAGCCGTCGATAAATGCATGGAGCGCCGAGGTTATGTCGGTCTCGACTGTACCGAAGCGGACCTCGTCGTATTGCAGGCGCAGGGCCATATCGTAGGCGCGGACGCCGGTAAGGACCTCGACCCCATCTTCCCTGAGCGATTCGAAGTCAACGTCCCAGAGCCAGGACATATCCCTGCCATCTGCATAATTGTCGTTGATGGCGATCATGGTGGCGTATCCGCCGGCAGGGAAGGACTTCAGGCCGAGCCGGAAGCCACTGGGATTCTTAACGAGCACAAGTTCCAACGGCTGGCCATCCACGGTGAGGCTTTCGCCGCGCCCGAAAGCAGGAGCCACATCACCGAGTGCTTTGACCAGTTTGGGAGTGTCGACGGCTCCCGTACCCAGGATCGCCCTGGCCAGGGAGAGCGCGGCGGCCGCGTTGAAGATGTTGTAGACACCCCGCAGCTTCATGCCCGTGGTGACTGTTTCGCCGTCGAACTCAAAGTCAGCGTCCTGGGCACCCACGCGGCGGAGTACGACGTCGGCAGCAGGGCCGTCGGGTACCTCACCTGCGGTGCCGGGTGCCGGTGTGTTCGGGGACGAGGGGCCCGTGGTGGCGGTCCGCATATCGTCGTCGTTGGGAAACGTGCTGCGCAGCGATTCATCGAGGCCGAAATAGCGGACGCTGGGATGGTGGAGGGCCCCCGGAGCATTGAGGGTGTTGGCGATGCGTGCCACACGGGGGTCTTCACGGTTCAGCACCACGGTATCCGTGGTTTTCTGGGCGATGTGTTCGAGCAGTCGGGCGGTCTTGTCGATCTCGCCGAACCGGTCAAGCTGGTCGCGGAGGACGTTCAGCAAGAGGCTGAAACGGGGTGGGACCTTGTTCACGAAATGCACGGCATGTGCTTCGTCGAGTTCGAGGATGGCGACGTCGGCGTCGAGTCGGCCACGCCAGTCAACATCGCCGAGGAGGGAGGCGGCTACGCCCCGGGTGAAGTTACTGCCTGTGCGGTTGGTGAAGACCTTCAGGCCCTGGCTTTCCAGCAGCTCGACCACCATTTTGGTGGTTGTCGTCTTTCCGTTCGTGCCACTGACAACCGCCACACCATGGGGAAGGCCGGACAGCGTTCTCTGCATGAAACCAGGATCGATTTTTTCAACCACCAGGCCGGGGAAAGCAGAGCCGCCACCCCGGAGCCGGGACAGTGTGCGGACCAGCTTGCCGAGGGGAACGCTGAAGGAAAACATGCTCTGTAATATATCCCAGTTAAGGCATGGAACTTGGCCTGGAGGCTTCTCCTGCTGGCACTCCCGCTTGTCCTCCGGGGTGGCCTCGGGGAGGAGATTGCCTGACCGGACCACTATGATGGTCTAATGACCAACCCCCTTTCCGACGCTTCATCACGCGTGGGTGCAGGACTCCGGATCGGCGTACTGGCCCTCCAAGGCGACTTCCGCGAGCACATCCACGCAGTGGAAGCCGCAGGCGCCACGGGTGTGGGCATCCGTCGCCCTGCAGAGCTGGATGACGTTGACGGCCTCATCATCCCGGGTGGGGAATCCACCACGATCGACAAACTTTCAAGGATCTTTGAACTCGCGGACCCGCTGCGGAAGCGTATCGCCGAAGGCCTTCCCGTGTACGGCTCTTGTGCTGGCATGATTCTCCTTGCCGATGAGATTGCCGACCCCGCTACTGATCTGGACGGAAACCCCCAGCAGACCTTCGGAGGACTGGACATCACGGTGCGCCGCAATGCCTTCGGGCGGCAGCGCGAGTCGTTTGAAACGGACCTCGATTTCAAAGGACTCGAGTTCAGCGCAGGGGAGTCCGGCGTGGATCCGGTGCACGCAGTCTTCATCCGTGGACCTTGGGTGGAACGGGTTGGCCCGGGAGTCGAAGTCCTGGCTCAGGTTGATCCGGAGCATGCCAGCCACACCGCCACTTTGCACGGATTGGCTAGAATTGTTGCAGTGCGCTCCGGCCAGCTGTTGGCCACCTCTTTCCATCCGGAAGTCACAGGTGAGGAGCGCGTGCATGAACTCTTTATTCGAATGATCAGAGGAGAAGCGTAAAGCATGTCAGGCCACTCCAAATGGGCGACTACCAAGCACAAGAAAGCCATCATTGATAGCAGGCGTGCAAAGTCGTTCGCAAAGCTGATCAAGAACATCGAAGTTGCTGCGCGCATGGGCGGCCCGGACCTCGCCGGCAACCCAGGCCTGGAACTCGCGGTTACCAAGGCGAAGAAGACCTCGGTTCCCAACGACAACATCGACCGCGCCATCAAGCGTGGCGCCGGCCTCACAGGCGAAGTGGTCGATTACACCGAAATCATGTACGAAGCCCGTGGCCCCCAGGGCTCGGCGTTGTTGATTGAGTGCCTGACCGACAACAAGAACCGTGCGGCTTCCGAGGTTCGACTCGCGATTTCCCGCAACGGTGGCACCATTGCAGATCCCGGCTCGGTCAGCTACCTGTTCACCCGCAAGGGCGTCGTGGTGCTGCCAAAGAATGGGCTGAACGAGGATGACATCCTGATGGCCGTCCTGGACGCCGGCGCAGAGGAAGTCAAGGACAGTGGCGAGAACTGGGAAGTGCATTCCGAGCCCTCCGATCTGCAGGCCATCCGTGATGCCTTGAAGGATGCCGGCATCGAGTACGAATCCGATGAAGCTGAATTCGTGCCCTCCATGCAGGTGGACCTGGATATTGATGGCGCCCGGAAATTCATGAAACTCGTGGATGCCCTCGAAGACCTCGATGACGTCCAGAACGTCTACAGCAACGCCGACTTCAGCGAGGAAGTACAGGCTGCCCTCGACGCCGACTAGGCAGGGCAGAACCTTTATTTTGACAACAAACAGGGAGGCCCGGACTTGACTCTTCGCGTATTGGGAGTCGATCCGGGCCTCACCCGTTGCGGCATCGGTGTAGTTGATATCGAACGGAACCGCCGGGCCACCATGGTGGCTGTTGGTGTGGTCGGGACCTCAGCTGAGCTGACGCTGGACAAGCGGCTTTTGGTCATCGCACAAGCCATCGACGAGTGGCTGGACCTGCACGAGCCGGACGTCGTCGCCGTCGAGCGCGTTTTTTCGCAGATGAACGTCAGCACGGTGATGGGCGTTGCCCAGGCCTCGGGCGTTGTCATCGCAGCGGCCGCGCGTCGCGGCATTCCCGTCGCCTTGCACACACCCTCTGAAGTCAAAGCGGCCGTGACCGGTAGTGGTACTGCCAACAAGGATGCGGTCACCAAGTTGGTCACAAAAATCCTCCGGCTCGATGCCCCGCCCAAGCCTGCAGACGCCGCAGACGCCCTCGCTCTGGCCCTGACGCATGCTTGGCGGGCAGGGAGCGGCATGGGTGGAATCGGCGGGAACACGGGCACGGGTTCCCTCACCCCGGCTCAGCGGGCCTGGGCGGAAGCCGAAGCGAAAGCGCGCCGTGCGCGGTGATTGTCGGTACCCCTTGCTAGGGTATTCGTAGATATGTTCGGATAGTCCGCTTGGCGCCATGGATCCATGGGAGCCGAGCAGGCAGTACCTCAGGAGCCGGGTCTTGATCAGTTTTCTCCGTGGAACAGTTGCCCACGTTGGCTTGTCGACCGCCGTGATCGACCTCAACGGTGCGGGAATGAGCGTTTTCGCTACACCCCAGACCTTGAGCCACCTAAAAGTAGGTGCCGAGGCGAAGCTCTTCACCTCCATGATCGTCCGTGAGGATTCCCTCACGTTGTTCGGCTTCGCCGATGATGATGAACGCGAGGTTTTCGATGTCCTGCTGAGCGTGAGCGGCGTCGGGCCGCGGCTGGCTCTGGCCGTACTTGCCGTGCACGAACCGGAAGCCATCCGGGTGGCGGCTCACACCGGTGACAGCAAGGCATTCACCAAGGTGCCCGGCATTGGGCCAAAGGTGGCCGGCCGTATTGTCCTCGAGCTGGCCGGGAAGTTGGTCCCGCACGGCACGGGCACAGGAACAACACCTGCGGTGATCGCTACCGTGGAATGGAAGCCCCAGGTAGTGGCTGCCATGACCAGTCTGGGCTGGTCCGAGAAGGACGCCGCCGGCAGCATCGATAAAGCCATGGCCGATTCCCCCGAGCTTGTCGACGACGGTAACGTGGCCCAAATACTTCGGGCTACGCTGCGCTGGCTTGGCCAGGACGGGGCCCGCGCCGGCAACCGCGTAGGCAGCCGTGGCTGAGCAGTCACTCGTCAGCGGGGGAGAGGAACCGGAAGAGCGGGTCATTGAGGCTGCTCTCCGACCCAAGAACCTGCACGACTTCGTAGGACAGCATCGGGTCCGCAAGCAACTTGCCTTGGTCCTTGAGGCCTCGAAAATGCGTGGCCGCAGCGCCGACCACGTGCTGATGTCCGGACCTCCAGGACTCGGTAAGACCACACTTGCCATGATCATTGCAGCGGAGATGAACGCGCCGCTGCGTATCAGCAGCGGACCGGCCATCCAGCACGCCGGGGATCTCGCCGCCATCCTTTCCTCGCTCTCGGAGGGGGAGGTCCTGTTCCTTGACGAAATCCACCGCATGTCCAGGCCCGCAGAAGAAATGCTGTACATGGCCATGGAGGACTTCCGCGTGGACATCGTGGTTGGCAAGGGAGCAGGCGCAACTGCAATTCCTTTGGAGCTCCCGCCTTTCACCCTGGTAGGCGCCACCACCCGTGCAGGACTTCTTCCGGGCCCCTTGAGGGACCGATTCGGTTTCACCGGGCACCTCGAGTTCTATTCGGTGGCCGAACTCGAACTTGTCCTCCGCCGCTCTGCCGGGCTTCTTGACCTGAAGGTAAACTCTGCAGGTTTCACCGAGATCGCCGGTCGCTCCCGGGGAACACCACGTATAGCCAACCGACTCCTGCGCCGTGTCCGTGACTGGGCCCTCGTTCATGGCATTGAGCAAATCGATGCCCGGTCGGCGTCAGCTGCCTTGGATATGTACGAAGTAGACGAGCGTGGCTTGGACAGGCTGGACCGGTCCGTTCTCGAAGCCCTCATTACCAAGTTCAATGGTGGCCCTGTTGGCTTGTCCACCTTGGCCATTGCCGTGGGTGAAGAACCCGAAACGGTGGAGACCGTGGCTGAGCCATTCCTGGTGCGCGAAGGACTGCTTGGGCGGACACCTCGTGGGCGCATCGCCATGGCATCAGCCTGGACACACCTTGGTTATGCTGTGCCTGCGGGCGTATTCGGTCAGGAGACCCTAGCGTTGTTTGACGAGGATGAAAACCATGCTGAAAGCGTAGATACCATCGGTTAACACGCTGTATTCAGCTTTTCCCACTAGACTGGTATGACGCTCGGCACGTTCGAGTCCTTGATCCATGCGCCCGCTTCGCGGTGAAGCGCGTTGCTATGCGGGTTTCGTCCCGTGGCCGCAGGATCTGCCGGGGACGTTGCCGTGAACCAAAACGTAAGTAAAGAACGGAACTTCCCTGTGGATCCAATGACCATATTGCTGTTCGTCATGCTTGGACTCTTTGTCTTCATGATGTTCCGCCGCAACAAGAAGACCCAGCAGCAGCAGGCTGCGATGCAGTCCAAGTTCGCTCCGGGCGTCGATGTCATGACCAGCTTCGGTCTTTTCGGACGCATCGTGTCCATCGATGAAGCTGAGAACAAGGTCGTTATCGAGCTGTCTCCCGGAAACGAAGCTACGGTTCACCGCCAGGCCGTCACCAAGGTGGTCGAAAAGGCTGAAGAGGAAGCCCCTGTTGTTCCGGACGACGCTTCTTCGTTGACCGTTGCCGATGAGACCCCCGCTGCGACTGAAACGCCGGACGAAACCATCGCGCGCCTCAACAACGAGGACAAGAAGGACAACTAGCACCGTCAGTCGCGGCAACACCGCGCAAGGACACTTCTACGGCAGCGGAAGCCGCCGGCTGACGCTTACCAGCGTCCGCCGGCGGCTGTCCGGCGATAAAAGGAAGATCGATAATGGCACGGACCGGCCCCAAAAACTCAGCCCGCAGGGTGCTGACTTGGCTTGGAGCAATATTCGTTGTACTCACCGCTGTGCTGGGTGGCGGAGTCATTTCCGGCCATGCGAGCTGGGCTCCCAAACTTGCCTTGGACCTCGAGGGCGGCACCCAGATGATTCTGGCCCCCCGCGTAGAGGGTTCCAGCGATATCACTGAGGAACAGCTCAACCAGGCAGTGGCCATCATCCGGCAGCGTGTGGACGGCTCCGGTGTTGCCGAAGCCGAGATCAGCACCCAGTCGGGGCGGAACGTGGTGGTGAGCCTCCCGGGAACTCCGTCCAAGGAAACCCGTGACCTCATCCAGGCATCGGCGGACATGAACTTCCGCCCGGTGATCGCTGCGGCCGATCCTGCGGCCATCCCTGTCGAATCCCGTACGCCGGATGACAAGCTGCCCAAGCCCACCGCGGAACCCACCAACGCGAGCGATACCAACTGGGTGACTCCTGAGATCTACAAGGAATTCGAGGCGCTGGACTGCGTCAACCCTTCCACTGAGAAGCGGGAGCGTTCTGATCCGGCCAAGCCGCTGGTGACGTGTGAACCGGCAACGGACAAGACTCCGGCCATCAAGTACATCCTTGGTCCGGTCGAGGTCAAAGGCCAGGACATCAGTTCCTCCTCCTTCTCGCAGGTCCAAGGTGCACAGGGATCGGTGACCAACTCCTGGGGCGTGAACATCACGTTCAACTCCGAGGCAACTGCCAAGTTCAAGGAAGTCACGGAGCGGTTGAACCAGTTCTACACCGCGTCCCTTGCCCAGGGCGGCAACGACCCCAAGGCACAATTCGCCATCGTCCTTGATGACAAGGTCATCTCTGCACCGAGGTCGCTTGCAGTCATCACCGATGGAAAACCGCAGATCACGGGCAACTTCACCCAGGCCTCCGCAAAAGCACTGTCCGACCAGCTCCGCTACGGCGCTTTGCCGATCTCCTTCGAGATCCAGTCCCAGGAACAGATCTCTGCCACGCTCGGTGGCGATCAGCTCCGGCTCGGCCTGCTTGCCGGCCTCATCGGCCTGTTGTTGGTAGTTGTGTACTCGCTCTTCCAGTACCGGGCCCTTGGCTTTGTCACCATCGCTTCCCTGGTAGTCGCCGGTGGCTTGACCTACCTCGCCATCGCCATTCTGGGTTGGACTGAAAACTATCGCCTGTCCCTGGCAGGTGTTGCCGGCCTGATCGTGGCCATCGGACAGACGGCCGACTCGTTCATTGTGTACTTCGAACGAATCCGCGATGAACTTCGTGAAGGCCGCGGGCTTGTATCCGCCGTCGAGAATGGCTGGAAGCGTGCCAAGCGGACTGTGCTGGCCTCCAAGGCAGTGAACTTGCTGGCAGCCTTGGTCCTTTATTTCGTGGCTGTGGGCAATGTCCGTGGCTTCGCTTTCACCCTTGGCCTCACGGCTGTCGCTGACCTCATCGTGGTGTTCATGTTTACGCATCCGATGCTGCAGGTCCTTGCCCGCACAAGGTTCTTTGGCGAAGGCCACAGATTCTCCGGCCTGTCACCTGACCGTCTGGGAGCTATCCCGTTGTATCGGGGAGCTGGACGTCTCCGCACACCTGCTGAGAAACCGGCCGTTGTCCGTGCACGTAATACGGGTGCAGCAGCCGAAGCAGAACGCCGCATGACCATCGCCGAACGGCGCCTTGCCGAGAAGGGCCAGTTGACCGGTCCCTCCAACGGCACCAAGGAGGAGAAGTAGTGACTACGAGCTTCGCAACCTTCGGCAACGAGCTTTACACGGGCAAGCGCTCCTATAACTTTGTTGATTCCAAGAAGATCTGGTTCATCATTGCTGCGGTCGCTGTGGCCCTCTCCATCCTGATCCCGGTCTTGAAGGGCGGCTTCAACCTCGGCATCGAGTTCCGCGGCGGCTCGGAGTTCACCGTTTCCAACGTGAAGACCACCGATGCCGGCCTGGGCGAAAAGGCTGTCCATGACGTCGTATCCGGTGCCATTCCCCGCGTTGCGAACGTGGCGGGCAACACCATGCGGATTCAGACGGACCAGCTGACCGATGACGAGACCAACCGCATCAAAGAAGGCCTGACCACCGCTTACGGTGTAACGGACAACGAGGTGACATCAAACTTTGTTGGTCCCACGTGGGGTCAGGACGTCACACGCCAGGCACTTATTGGGCTGGTGGTGTTCGTCGGCCTCGCTGCTGTCCTCATGGCTCTGTATTTCCGGACCTGGAAGATGTCACTCTCTGCCTTGGTGGGCATGCTCGTCACGATGTTCACCACAGCGGGCGTCTACGCCCTGAGTGATTTCGAGGTGACGCCGTCGGCCATCATCGGATTCCTGACTGTCCTGAGCTATTCGCTGTATGACACCGTGGTCGTCTTCGACAAGATCCGCGAGAACACGGCGGACATTTCCACCTCTACGCGCCGGACTTTCGGTGAAGAGGTCAACCTTGCGGTCAACCAAACCCTGGTCCGCTCCATCAACACCATGATGGTTGCCGTCCTTCCGGTTGCAGCAATTCTCTTCATCGGGGCCGGACTGTTGGGCGCTGGAACGCTGCGGGATCTTTCCCTGGCGTTGTTCGTCGGAATCCTCATCGGAACGGCAGCGACGATCTTCATTGCGGCACCGCTCTATGCCTGGCTGCGCCAGGGCGAGCCGGACCTCGTGAAGCAAGCCAAGAAAGTGGCCCACCGCCGGGCCGAGGCCACTGTTTAGACTATTTCCACCAGGCATTACGTCCTTGAGCAGGACCCCGCTTTACAGCGGGGTCCTTTCTCTTTGACTTGCCGGCGCCTGCGTCATGTGCTGTCCGGTTGCGGAAGCATTCGCCTGCGGGAATAGACTGGAAGAATTAAATAGGTCGTGAGGGGTACTTCTGTGGAAGAACGTGCGACGTCGGCACCACCGACGGGCGGGGAGGACAGTCACCACGGTGTGACGGTTCCGGCAACAAGCGTGGCTGGACGGACTGCTGGTACGGTTCCAGTCGATACTCCCGGCGTGCGTCCTACCTTTCCAGGTAGGCGGGAGCGCACGCGTTCCCGGCTTGCGCGATTGACCGGCCGGGGCGTAGCGCCGTACTCGCCGATTCTGGAACCGCTCCTTCGAACAGTGCGGGCCAACAACCCCAAAGAAGATTTCGACCTCATTCAGCGCGCATTCGCGGTTGCAGAGCGCAGTCACCAGGGGCAGAAGCGCAAGAGTGGTGATCCGTACATCACCCACCCGGTGGCAGTAGCTACCATCCTTGCTGAGCTGGGAATGACAGGAACCACCCTGGCCGCCGCGTTGCTCCACGACACGGTGGAGGATACCCCCTACACCCTGAATGACCTCACCCGCGACTTCGGCCCGGAAGTGGCCATGCTCGTGGACGGCGTGACCAAACTGGACAAGGTCAGCTTCGGCGAAGCAGCCCAGTCGGAGACAGTCCGCAAGATGGTCGTAGCCATGGCCAAGGACATCAGGGTCCTGATGATCAAACTTGCCGACCGGCTCCACAATGCTCGTACATGGCGGTTCGTTTCTGCAGAATCCTCGTCCCGCAAGGCCCGGGAAACGCTGGAGATCTTCGCTCCCCTGGCGCACCGCCTGGGTATGAACACCATTAAATGGGAGTTGGAGGATCTGTCCTTCGCGGCGCTCTACCCCAAGGTGTACGAAGAAATCGTCCGCATGGTGGGGGACCGCACCCCCGAACGCGAGAAGAGCCTCAGTGTTATCCGCAACCAGATTGCCGATGATCTTCGGACTGCGCGGATCAAGGCGACCATTACCGGCCGGCCGAAGCACTACTACTCGATTTATCAGAAGATGATCGTCCGCGATAAGGACTTTGACGACATCAACGACCTCATGGGCGTTCGCGTCCTGGTTGACTCGGTGAGGGATTGTTACGCGGCACTCGGTACCTTGCACTCGCGATGGAACCCACTTCCAGGGCGGTTCAAAGACTACATCGCCATGCCGAAGTTCAACATGTACCAGTCCCTTCACACCACGGTGATCGGCCCGGGTGGAAAGCCCGTGGAAATCCAGATCCGCACCCATGAGATGCACCGCCGGGCTGAGTATGGCGTCGCAGCCCACTGGAAGTACAAGGACCAGCCGAACCGCACCGCCGTGGGTCCTGGCAGCCCACGCGACGGCGATATGGGTTGGCTGCGGTCGTTGGTGGACTGGCAGCAGGAAACCTCGGATCCGGGCGAATTTCTCGATTCCCTGCGGTACGAGATCAATGCACGGGAAGTCTTTGTCTTCACGCCCAAGGGTGAAGTCATGGCCTTGCCTGCTGGATCGACGCCCGTTGACTTTGCGTACGCGGTTCACACGGAAGTCGGCCATCGGACCATCGGAGCACGCGTCAACGGCAAGCTTGTGCCGCTGAACAGCGAGCTGAACCATGGCGACTGGGTCGAGATCTTCACCTCAAAGGCGGAGGGTGCAGGTCCAAGCCAGGACTGGCAGCACTTCGTAAAGTCGGCAAGGGCCCGGAACAAGATCCGCCAGTGGTTCACCAAGGAACGCCGCGAGGAAGCGATTGACCGCGGCAAGGACATGCTGACGCGGGCCATGCGAAAGCAAAACCTCCCACTGCAGCGGCTCATGACGCACGATGCTCTGTCTGCCGTGGCCGAGGACTTCCACTACGTTGACATCTCCGGGCTGTACGCAGGAGTGGGTGACGGCCACACCTCTGCCCAGTCCGTCATGGAGAAGCTCGTAGAGCATCTTGGTGGGCACGAGACCCCGGATGAGGACCTTGACGAGGTCAGCATCCCCACGCAGGTTGCCAAATCCAAGTTTTCCGATTCCGGTGTCATTGTCCGCGGCGTGGGAGACGTCTGGGTCAAACTTGCCCGGTGCTGTACCCCTGTGCCCCCTGACCCGATCCTTGGATTTGTCACCCGCGGTTCTGGCGTCTCGGTCCATAGGACCGATTGCACCAACGTCTCCGGGTTGCGCGACCAGCCGGACAGGATCGTTGAGGTCGAGTGGGCACCAACACAGTCCAGTGTCTTCCTCGTTGAGATTCAGGTGGAAGCCCTGGACAGGAAGTCACTCTTGTCCGATGTCACGCGAGTCCTGTCTGAAAACCATGTCAACATCCTTGCCGCTTCGGTGCACACTTCCAGCGACAGGGTGGCGATCTCCAAGTTTGCCTTCGAAATGGGTGACCCAAAGTATTTGCACCATGTCCTCAGCGCGGTGCGGCGTATTG
Organism: Paenarthrobacter sp. RAF54_2; assembly: GCF_052113945.1. Classification (NCBI taxonomy): domain Bacteria; kingdom Bacillati; phylum Actinomycetota; class Actinomycetes; order Micrococcales; family Micrococcaceae; genus Paenarthrobacter; species Paenarthrobacter sp. RAF54_2. The sequence goes on along the minus strand of NZ_JBFRDV010000018.1, from coordinate 107,462 downwards.
ACGGGGTCTTCGACGTTTACCGCACCACGGGTAACAGACGCAGGAGCTAGTTCGGGGACAAGAGCCGTGCCAGCGTAGCGAGCGCACGCTTCTTGTGGGGAACCCGTGGCGCTGCCTCCACGGCAAGGGTAAGCAAACGTAGCCTGATGCCGAGCTCCGGGTGGTCCAGGAGTCGCCGCAGTGCCGGCAGGGCCTGATCCGACTCGACGTGCAGTGCGATGTCCGCGGCTGTTCTCAAGGGGCTGCTCACCAGCATGCCACCTAGGCTTACAACGTCCAGCTGGCCGAGCCGGACCTCATGGAGGTTGCATCCCCGGGCACTGCGCACACTGGAGATACGATGCTTGGCATCCACCAGGAGTGATAACCGCTCTGGAGGGCCGGCGCATCCGTAGATCCACGCCGCAGTAAGCCTGCCCGCCACCACCTTGGTCCGCATCCGGTCCGGGACAGTCAGGGCAGCTGCACGGGCCCTGAGGCGGGGCGTGACTGCAATCCCGGGCGACGCGTAGCTCCTCCCGTATAAGGGAAGCAGGATGCCATCCAGCGCCATGCTTTGCAATTCAGGCCAGGTGAAGATGCGGCTGGGTGCATAGAGCTCGGGAAGAACGGGCTCCAGCAGGTGCGGGGCTGTGACGGGTGGGACCATTCATTGATCATTCCGTGTCCTGACCGCAACAGTACAGGCCCCGTACCGGGCATGTGGATAACCGGTACAGGGCCTGCAGGCAAACGTGGGCTCACCATGAACCCAAAGCTGGGTCAGGCGAGGTCGCTCGCTGAACGCTGGATCTGGTCCAGCCACGCCTGACGTGCTTCAAGAGCTTCACGCGCAGCCTTGATGCGGCGCTGGTCTCCGGCTTTTTCAGCCTTCTCCAGATCCTCCTTGAGCCCGGCAATAGCGGACTCAAGCTGGGACAAAGCGCTGTTGGTGCGGGCCTTGGTCTCCGGATTGCTCCGGCGCCACTTCTCCTCCTCGGCCTCGCGGACTGCGTCCTCCACCTTGCGAAGACCGGCCTCGATGCGGCCCATGTCCGCCCTGGGGACCTTACCGGCATCTTCCCAGCGATCACGAATGGACTGCAGGGCCTTCTTCGTTGCGTTGAGATCGTTGATCGGCAGCAGCGCCTGCGCCTCAGCTACCAACTGCTCCTTCACTGCAAGGTTGGCCGTGTACTCCTGGTCGATCTGCTCGTTTGCAGCCTGCCGGTTGCTGAAGAACACATCCTGCGCGGCGCGGAAACGGCCCCAGAGCGCGTCGTCATCCTTGCGGCTGGCGCGTGGGGTGGCCTTCCACTGATCCATGAGCCTGCGGTACTCCCCGGCGGCGTAACCCCAGTCAGTGGAAGAGGAAAGCGCCTCAGCCTCTGCGATCAATGCTTCCTTGGCCACCTTGGCCGCAGAGTTGTTGCTGTCCAGCTGCGAGAAGTACGCGCGGCGGTGGCGATCGAAGACAGTGCGTGCCGAGCGGAAGCGCTTCCAGAGTGCGTCTTCATTGCTCCGGCCAAGACGGACCCCGCTCTTCTGCGCAGCCTTCCAGGTCTCGAAAAGTTCGTTCATTCGCGCACTGGACGTCTTCCATTGGATCTGGGCAGGATCCTGGCCGGCGATGCTCTCCGCCTCCGCCACAATGGCTTCTCGCGCGGCAAGCTCATTTGCGCGGACGGCCTCATGTGCTGCTTTCTCGGACCTTTCCAGCTCGGCGATCTGCTCGGACAGCGTGTCCAGGCGTGCTTCGGCCGAACGGATATCGCCCACCATATTGCGCTCTGCGAGCTGTTCGCGGAGGTGGGTTACCGTCTTCTGCATATCCGTTGCCGGGGCTTTGGATTCCACGCGGTGTTCCAGCAGGACTATCTGGGCAATGACGTCGTCGAACTTCCGGGCGAAGTAGCCCAGGGCTTCGTCAGGGCTAACACCCGGGTACTGGCCTACGGCAATCTCTTCGCCATCCAAAGTGAGGAATACGTGGCCATCGCCTTCGGCGCGCCCCCACTTGGCTGCCTCAGCAAGCGAGGCGGCCGACACTGCGGGTGCAGCCGGAACGACGGCGGCAGGCGCCTTGGGGCGCGCGGCGAAGGCAGCAGGGGAAGGGGTGGGCCGCGAATCGGCAGGCTTGCTTTCCTCCGCTGCGGGTGCCGGTGCCGCCGCAGCCACTGGTGCTTCCTCCACTGCGGGTGCCACTTCAGCTGCTTCTGCAAGCGTTTCTTCTGCCGCAGGCGGTTCTGCAGCGGCAGTGGCTTCGGTTGCGGCAGTGGCTTCGGTTGCGGCAGGGGCTTCGGTTGCTGCCGGTGTTTCGTCGGCCGCAACGGCGGGGGTTTGTTCAGCCGCAGGTGCTGCCTCAGTGCCGTTCGGGCTGTTTGCCTCGACTGCGTCTTGGTTGGCCACTACTGCTGTTTCGTCGGATTTCTGACTGTCTGTCACCGCTAAAAGTCTTTCGCTTGGAGGGACTGCTAAGGTACTGCACCCCGGACCGGGGCCAAAGGCTGGTTACTTCAGAGAAAACGAGTCTATCGTGACAGGTGCCACAGGGGCGCCGTCGGTCGCGTTTTCGCCCGGTTTCAGGCCTGCTGCAGCGATTTTCGTGACCACATCCAAGCCACTGGTGACCTTGCCCACCACTGTGTAACCACCGGCCGTGTCCGCAGGAATTGTGGTGTCCTTATACACAATGAAGAACTGATGACCGTTGCCGTAGGCGTTGTTTCCCGAGCGGGCAATGGCGATTGTTCCAGCCGGGTATGTGTTGTCCGTTGGTGTGTTCTCCAGCGGACCCCAGCGGTAGTTGGGATCGTCTGCGCCGTCTTCGGACTTGGCGCCGCACTGCAGCAGGCCGAACGTCTCAGAGGTTGTAAGCCGGTGGCACAAGGCTCCGTTGTAGTAGCCGGCATCGGTGAGGGACTTGATGACGGCGGCCGCCTGGGGAGCAGCAGTTCCGTTCAGTTCCACTCCTACAACGCCGCTGTTCAATGCAAGCTCCCCGGTGAAGGTTTTACCGGCTGCGGTGTCCGGGCTGGGTATGTCTGCGCTGTTGGATGCCGAAGGTGAGGCCGAAGGGGAGTTCAGTCCGGCTTCTGCGGCGGCGAACTCTGCCTCGGTGGGGTTGGAACTGAAAACTGTCAGTTGCAGCACCACCGCAAGGATCACAGCGGCAGCGCCCGCGCCGATGGCAACAGTATTGTCGCGTTTGCGCCGCTTGCCCTGTTCCTGCCGCAGGGCACGCTTGGCTTCCATCTGCCGGATGCGGCGTCTCGCTTCGCGGTCATCCCGCGACCTTGTTGCCAAGAGTCCTCCTGATTGTGTCCACGTTCGCCGGCCGCCTGCAGGGACCGGGCATGCTGCATTAGATGTGCACGCGCGGAAAGCATAAACTGGCTGCCGCACATAGTTTATGCATGACCGGCTGGACGCCCGCCCCATAATCGCCGAAAAGGCCTTTAAAGCTGCGGTGCTCATTCCTGAGTCAGCTTTCTTCGAGGAGATTTATCCACCATGGCACGTACCGCCTCCCTGTCCGGATTCCCCGAGTGGCTTCCCCAGGAGCGGTTGGTGGAGCTCCATGTGCTGGACACGCTCCGGAAAACGTTCGAACTGCACGGTTTCTCCTCCATTGAGACGCGTGCTGTTGAAACGGTCGGCCAGTTGCTGCGTAAAGGCGAGATCGATAAAGAGGTCTATGGGCTGAGCCGCCTGCAGGACGACGAAGACGAAGCTTCCAGGTCAACCACCACGGACAAGGCAGACAAAGCCGATCCGAATGCGCTTGCCCTGCACTTCGACCTCACTGTTCCCTTCGCCCGCTACGTCGTGGAGAACGCGGGTTATCTTGCCTTTCCCTTCCGCCGATACCAGATCCAGAAGGTCTGGCGTGGCGAGCGTCCGCAGGAAGGCCGCGCCCGCGAATTCACCCAAGCAGACATAGATGTGGTGGGCGATGGCGAGTTGCCGTTCCGCTACGACGTCGAAATCGCGTTGGTCATCGCCGAGGCGCTGAGCGCCCTCCCGATTCCGGACTTCCGCCTCCGGATCAACAACCGCAAGCTGGCTGAAGGCTTCTACCGCGGTATTGGCTTGACTGATACGGCCGGAGTCCTGCGGAGCATCGACAAACTGGAAAAGATTGGCGAAGGCAAAGTCGCTGAGCTGCTCAAGAGCGAGCTTGGCGCCTCGGATGAGCAGGCGGCACTGGCGCTCAAGCTTGCTACCATCCGCACGGAGGACACCTCGTTCGTGGACCAGGTACGTGCCCTGGGGGTGACTGATGACCTTCTCGAGGAAGGATTGAGCGAGCTCCAGCAGGTCATTGAGGCTGCGGTCCAGCGCGCACCCGGCAAGGTGGTCGCTGACCTCAGCATCGCCCGTGGACTGGACTACTACACGGGCACCGTCGTCGAAACTGTCCTGGTGGGCCATGAACAACTGGGTTCGATTTGTTCCGGCGGACGGTACGACGCCCTGGCCAGCAAGGGTAACCGGAAGTTCCCCGGCGTCGGCTTGTCCATCGGCGTCACCCGCCTTGTCTCGCGGATCCTGAGCCAGGAACTCGCCACGGCTACCCGCGCGGTGCCGACCGCTGTCCTGGTCGCTTTGAATAACGACGACAGTTGGTCCGCGGCCCAGGACGTCGCTGCACAGCTTCGCGGCCGCGGTATTGCTACTGAAGTTGCTGCGAAGGCAGAAAAGTTCGGCAAGCAGATCAAGTTCGCGGATCGTCGGGGAATTCCTTTTGTTTGGTTCACCGACGATGACGGCAAGCACCAGGTCAAGGACATCCGGTCCGGCGCGCAGGTGGACGCGGACCCGGCCAGCTGGTCGCCGTCGGAGGAAGATCTGCACGTCCGGGTCATCACCGCCTGATCCAGGCCAGGTGATTCAGCCGCGGCCGGGGCGGGTAAACTCGGACGGGATCGTCTTTGCAATGATCCCTTGAAAATTCATGCTGAAAGGAATGCTGTGCTGCGCACACATGACCTCGGATCACTTCGCTCCGAGCACATTGGACAAACCGTTACCCTGGCCGGCTGGGTGGGCCGCCGCCGTGATCACGGTGGCGTTGCATTCGTTGACCTTCGTGACGCTTCCGGTGTCGCCCAGGTGGTTGTCCGTGAAGAAGAGGTCTTCCACGGCCTGCGGAACGAATACGTCCTGCAGGTAACGGGCACCGTTAGCAAGCGTCCTGAAGGCAATGAGAACCCCGCGCTGGCTACGGGCGAGATCGAGGTCATGGCGGACAAAGTCATCATCCTCAACACCTCGGAACCCCTGCCGTTCCAGATCGACGAGCATGTGGAAGTTGGCGAAGAAGCGCGCCTTAAGCACCGCTACCTTGACCTTCGCCGCCCTGGTCCTGCACGCAACCTCCGCCTCCGCTCCGAGGCAAACCGTATCGCCCGCGAGTTGCTGCACCAGCGCGGCTACGTCGAGATTGAGACACCCACGTTGACGCGTTCGACGCCGGAAGGCGCCCGCGACTTCGTCGTCCCCGCCCGGCTTGCCCCGGGTTCCTGGTACGCGCTCCCGCAGTCGCCGCAGCTTTTCAAGCAGCTGCTCCAGGTGGGCGGATTCGAAAAGTACTACCAGATCGCCCGCTGCTACCGTGACGAAGACTTCCGCGCGGACCGCCAGCCGGAGTTCACCCAGCTGGACATCGAGGCCAGCTTCGTTGACCAGGACGATGTCATCGAGCTTGGCGAAGCAATCGTGAAGGCCCTGTGGCAACTGATCGACGTCGAGGTYCCCACCCCGATCCGACGCATGACGTACCTGGACGCCATGGCAAAGTACGGTTCCGACAAGCCGGACCTGCGCTTCGGCCTGGAGCTCACCGAGCTGACTGAGTTCTTCAAGGACACCAACTTCGGAGTCTTCAAGGCACCTTACGTTGGCGCGGTCGTTATGCCCGGGGGCGCTTCCCAGGCGCGCCGTGCCCTGGATGCCTGGCAGGAATGGGCCAAGCAGCGTGGCGCAAAGGGGCTGGCCTACGTTCTTTACAAGGAAGATGGCGAACTCGCTGGCCCCGTGGCCAAGAACCTCACCGACGAAGAACGTGCCGGCCTGGCCGATGCTGTTGGTGCCAAGCCGGGCGACTGCATATTCTTCGCCGCTGGCGAGAAGTCCGCATCACGGGCCCTCCTTGGCGCTGCACGTGTTGAAATTGGCCACCGCACCGGCCTGATTGATCCCAAAGACTGGGCCTTCGTATGGATCGTGGACGCTCCGATGTTCGAGCCCGCTTCTGCAGCAGTTGCCTCCGGTGACGTTGCTGTTGGCGCTGGCCAGTGGACAGCTGTGCACCACGCCTTCACCTCTCCCAAGCCCGAGTTCCTTGACACCTTTGACAAGGATCCTGAGTCTGCACTTTCCTACGCGTACGACATCGTGTGCAACGGCAACGAAATCGGTGGCGGCTCCATCCGTATCCACGAACGTGAAGTCCAGGAACGCGTCTTCCAGCTCATGGGACTGGACAAGGAAGACGCCGAGACCAAGTTTGGCTTCCTCTTGGAGGGCTTCAAGTACGGTGCCCCGCCGCACGGTGGCATCGCGCTTGGATGGGACCGCGTCGTGGCTTTGCTCGCCGGTGTCGAGTCCATCCGCGACGTCATTGCCTTCCCGAAGACCGGCAACGGCTTTGACCCGCTGACCGCCGCTCCTGCTCCCATTACGGCACAGCAGCGAAAGGAAGCCGGCGTGGACTTCAAGCCGGAAACCAAGCCTGCGGCCAAGCCGGAGACCGAGTCCGAATAAGACGGTAGCCAAAGGCTCCCCACTGATGTGGGGAGCCTTTGGTGTTCCTGCACATGAAAGGTGCCGCGATGTTGGAACAAGCATTCTTGGAAACCCTCATGGATAAGGCGTGGCCCGCCGTAGAGCGCGAAGCCTTTGACGTGGGAAACGCGGGGGAGTGGGTGCTCCGTGCATCCGGTGGGGTCACGCAGAGGGCGAACTCCGTGTGGCCGAGGAACCTGCAGGGGATGCTGGCCGACACGCCGGAGCTGGGAAGCAGTCCGGACCTGGAGCGGTCAGTCAGCTCGGCGTCAGCCTGGTACAGGCAGCGGCGTCTCCCGCTCATTTTCCAGATATTCGATGACTCCCGTAGTGCAGGTCATAACGCCAGTGCAGGCCTTAACGCCGTCCTGGACGGGCAACGCTTCACCAGGCAGTCGGAAACCCTGATTATGGTCCGGGGCATGGACGCCTTGGAAACCTTGGATGACCGGCCCCAGAGGGTAGAACTCTCGGACGCGCCCACCGATGAATGGCTTCGCTTGTGGTGGTCCGTGGATGGGCGTGGTGGCCAGGCGGAACTGGAGGTTGCCCGCGCCATTCTTACCGGATGCGAGTCTGTGTACGCACTGGTGAGGGACGACGACGGCGGACCGGCCGCCGTCGGACGCCTCGCCCTGGTGGACGGCTGGGGAGGCCTCTACGCCATGGCGACCTCGGCCACCCACCGGAGGCGGGGATACGGGACGATGGTGCTGGCAGCTCTACTGGATGAGGGAGCGGCCCGCAATCTCCAGGGTTTTTGGCTGTTGGTTACTGCTTCCAACCGCGGTGCCCAGGCGTTGTATTCGCGGGCCGGGTTCGTGGAACAAGGGAGTTATCTCTATCGGCAGGCTCCTTTGAGGCGGGCGCCTGGAGGCTGCTGAGGATCATTTACGCTGGTGGATCAGTCACCAGGATCCGGATGGAACAAGCGTCCGAAGCAGCTTTTGCAAGCGCAGCAGTTTTGGGTTCCTGTATATCCAGGAAGGCAAGTTGGCTTCGGCTGGCCAGGGCCCGCATGGAGGGCTGTGCCAGGACCAGGTCCACTAAAGCTCTATCCCCGCCGGGAACAAGGTACTCAACACGGTGGCTGGCAAAAATACGTGCGGCGTGTTCCGCGGCGGAGTCCACCAAGGCGTCAGCCTGGTTGGAGCGGCGCCGGGCATACCGTTGTTGGGATTGGCCACCTGCAGCCGTTCTGGACTGAACGTAGCGGTTACCGCTTTTGGATTCCAGGACCTTGCTGCCGCTCGCCACAGCCACGGCGAAACCGCCCCGACGCACCAGCAGGATACCAAGGCCACGTTCCTGGCCTGCAAGAGCGGCAAGCCGCTCGATGTCAGTGGCGCCGCGGCCTGGACGTCCATCGACCGGCCACGGTGCCTTGAGGAGGGCAGAAGCCCCGTCAGCGGCGCGGAGGAGGATCCCGCCGTCGCTGGTCTCTTCAATGAGTGCGCCATGGCTCTGGGCGAACCGATCCACCCAACCGGACAGCCGTGACGCGGGGACAAGGGCCGTGCGTCTGGAGGCCTTCGGCTGCCGTTGTTGCGGGGCGGATGCGCGGCGGTCCACGTCGATGTCTCCTTTGTTGGAACTATGAGTAGCCTATCCATGTGGAAGATCTCTTTGGTGCCGGTGCAAACAACGACGACGAGTCGGAGGATCTGCCTGCCGCCGGAGGAGCCTCCGACGCCGGATGGATGGCGTCCCAGCGGAGCCCCCTCGCAGTTCGGATGCGGCCCCGGACCCTGGATGACGTGGTGGGCCAACAGCATCTGCTGGGTCACGGTTCCCCACTTCGGCAGCTCGCCGCCGGTGCAGAAGCTGCGGGGCCGGCCGGGCCGAGCTCCGTCATTCTGTGGGGGCCTCCGGGCACCGGGAAGACCACGCTGGCGCATGTCATTGCCCGCGGGCCGGGGCGGAAGTTCGTGGAACTGTCCGCCATTACTGCTGGTGTGAAAGACGTTCGGCGGGTGATGGATGAGGCTTTGACCGCGCGGGACCTGTACAAGAAGACCACCGTCCTGTTCCTTGATGAAATCCACCGTTTCAACAAGGCGCAGCAGGACGCGCTGTTGCCTGGCGTTGAAAACCGGTGGGTGGTCCTGGTGGCGGCCACCACCGAGAACCCGTCTTTCTCGGTGGTATCGCCCCTGCTGTCCCGCTCACTTCTGCTGACGTTGAAGCCGCTGACGGATGACGATATTGCCGGGCTGCTACAGCGGGCTGTTGCCGATGCCCGTGGCCTTGCCGGCCGCGTGGAACTCAGCCCTGAGGCTTTGGATCATTTGGTGCGGCTCTCCGGAGGTGACGCCCGAAGGGCCCTGACTGCCTTGGAAGCTGCGGCCGGCGTCGCGTTCGGAGACAAGGATGCCGTCTCAACCGTCGACGAAGGGGAAGTCGAAACCGACGGGACCAATGTCACAGACGACGGCGAACCCGGACTTGCCGGCGACGGCGCCCCGGACGCTCCGGTGCTGGTGGAACTCAGGCATACTGAGCGTGCTTTGGACGCCGCTGCTGTCCGTTATGACCGGGCTGGCGACCAGCACTACGACGTCGCCAGTGCGTTCATTAAGTCCATCAGGGGCTCGGACGTTGATGCCTCCCTTCACTATCTCGCGCGGATGCTGGAGGCGGGGGAGGACCCAAGGTTCGTGGCACGGCGCATCGTCATCTCCGCCGCTGAAGACATCGGCATGGCGGATCCCACGGCTTTGCAAACAGCTGTGGCAGCGGCCCAGGCCGTCCAGTTGATCGGGATGCCGGAGGGCCGGATTGTCCTGGCCGAGGCTGTAGTGCACCTCGCCACCGCACCCAAGTCGAACGCAGCGTACATGGGCCTGAACAAGGCGATTGCCGACGTCCGTGCGGGTTTCGGCGGCGGTATCCCCATGCATCTGCGCGATGCGCACTATCCAGGTGCCAAACAATTGGGACACGGCAAGAGCTACAAGTACGCGCATGACGAACCGCATGGGGTGGCAACGCAGCAGTATCCACCGGATGACCTGGTGGGGAAGGACTACTATGAGCCAACCAGCAACGGCGCCGAACGCGATATAGCCGCCCGGCTGGAACGGCTCCGGAAGATCATCCGGGGACAGTAGCGTGGTAGGATGGTTGCTTGTCTGGCATGACCCGACGCCCAATCCCTTTGAAGATTCCTTCAATGGAGTTGTGCCGTGGGCCAGTAGCAAAAGGCAGCGGTTGGCCGATGCTCTCCCTGATGGAGGCCAGTAACACTGACACACCGCAGTAATTTGGAAGGACACAAGTGGCTAACAACACTCGTGCTCGCCGTACCGCACGCCTTTCGCGTGCACTCGGCATTGCTCTTACCCCCAAGGCCGCCAAGTACATGGAGCGCCGCCCGTACGGCCCCGGTGAGCACGGCCGTGCACGCAAGAAGCAGGACTCCGACTACGCCGTTCGTCTGCGCGAAAAGCAGCGTCTGCGCGCCCAGTACGGCATCCGCGAAGCCCAGATGACGCGTGCCTTCGAAGAAGCACGCCGCACCAAGGGCCTCACCGGTGAAAACCTGGTTGAGCTGCTCGAAATGCGTTTGGACGCCCTGGTACTGCGTGCAGGCTTCGCCCGCACCATCGCCCAGGCCCGCCAGCTCGTTGTGCACCGCCACATCATGGTTGACGGCATCCGCGTGGACCGCCCGTCCTTCCGCGTTGGCGAAGGCCAGCTCATCCACGTCCACAGCCGCTCCGAGGTCATGGCTCCGTTCCAGGTCGCAGCTGCTGGTGCGCACGCCCTGAACAATGTGCCGGCATACCTGGACGTCAAGCTCGACGCCCTGCAGGCCCGCCTGGTTCGCCGCCCGAAGCGCTCCGAGGTCCCCGTGATCTGCGAAGAGCAGCTCGTCGTCGAATTCTACGCCCGCTAAATTCAAGCAGCGCATACAAGGAAGCCCGTGGCACACGCCGCGGGCTTTCTTTTTGTATAAGGTACTGGGGAGGCCTTGGCCGAAGCCGGATTCCGGCCAGTGCCGGGCAGCGCAACAATCTAGGAGATGAATTCTATGTCTGGTGGCGACATCGCCGGCCTGATCGCAGCGGGAGTCTTCGCACTCCTGGTCCTGCTGTTGGCCGTGCCTATCTTGAAGCTCGGCGGCGTCTTTGACGAAGTGCGCACAACCATCCGGTCCATCAGTGACGGGGCGACGCCCCTCATGGATGAAGTAACGGCAACCGTTTCCACTACCAACCAGCAACTGAAAAAAGTGGACGGCATCGCCTCGAACGTCTCCGACGCATCGGCGAACATTTCCGCGCTGTCCTCCCTGGTGGCTGCCACAGTTGGTTCACCACTGATTAAGGTTGCAGCCTTCAGCTATGGTGTCCGTTCGGCCTTCGCCGGCCGACGCGCTCCATCCTCCGGCCGCCGCAGCCGCTGAACCAATTGGAGACCAGGAACACATGAAAAGAATCGTTTGGATGGGCATTGGCGTGGCCATTGGCATTATCGCCTTCCGCAAAGTCACCGAGGCCCAGGCCGCCATTGGCCCGGACGGCCTGAACCGTGCGGTTGGCCGCCTGGCTGATGGCATGTTCGATTTCGCGGACGCGGTGCGCTCAGGCATGCACGAACGCGAAGAGGACTTGCGGTCCGCGCTGGGCATTGGCGGTACGGATAACAACACCGACGCCGGCCGGCGCTAGCGAACCCGGTTCGCTCCCGCGCCCGCAACAGGGCAGAATGGAAAGCTGCGGAAGGGCAACGGCCGCTTCCGCGCACACCGTGTGCAGTGAATTGAGAAGGGTAAGTAATCAGCTAATGAAGTCGCAGGAGATCACCAAGCGCTGGGTGGACTTTTTTGTCAGCAAGGGCCACACCGCCGTTCCCTCCGCGTCGCTCGTTTCAAGCGACCCGTCACTTCTCTTCACTGTGGCCGGCATGGTCCCGTTCATTCCCTATCTGACCGCGCGCGAAGAGCCTCCCTACCAGCGTGCCACCAGCGTCCAGAAGTGCATTCGCACCGGCGACATCGAGGAAGTCGGTAAGACAGCGCGCCACGGCACGTTTTTCCAGATGTGCGGCAACTTCTCCTTTGGTGACTACTTCAAGGAAGATGCGATCAAGTTCGCCTTCGAGCTGCTCACCAAGAGCGTTGACGACGGCGGCTACGGGCTTCCGGCCGAACGCATCTGGGTGACCGTCTATGAAGAAGACGACGAAGCCAAGGAATTGTGGCTGAAGAACACCGCTATCCCGGCCGAGCGGATCCAGCGCATGGGCAAATCGGACAACTACTGGCACACCGGCCAGCCAGGCCCGGCTGGTCCATGTTCCGAGATCTACTATGACCGTGGCCCCGCTTACGGCATCGAAGGCGGCCCCCTCGCTGACGAGACCCGTTACATCGAAATCTGGAACCTCGTGTTCATGCAGTACCAGATCGAGAATGTCCGTTCCAAGGTGGACTTCGACATCGTGGGCGAACTCCCGAACAAGAACATTGACACCGGCCTGGGCATGGAACGTCTTGCGATGATCCTCCAGGGTGTTGAGAACATGTATGAGACCGATCAGGTTCGTCCTGTCATTGACAAGGCGGCTGAGCTGTCCGGTCGTGAATACACCTCTGCAGAATCAGCTGAGGACCCCCACCACACTGATGACGTGCGCATGCGCGTCGTTGCTGACCACATCCGTTCGGCCCTGATGCTCATTGCCGATGGCGTGGCACCGTCCAACGAGGGCCGCGGTTATGTCCTGCGCCGGTTGATCCGCAGGGCAGTCCGTGCGATGCGCCTGCTCGGAGTTGAAAGGGCCTGCCTGCCGGACCTTCTTCCCGCTTCCCGCGACGCCATGAAGGGTGTCTACCCGGTAGTGGAGACAGACTTTGCCCGCATCAGCCGTATCGCTTATGCCGAAGAAAAGGCATTCCTGCGCACCATTGCTTCGGGTACAGCACGCCTTGAGGATGCAGTGGCCGAATCAAAGGCTGCCGGAGTTCCCTTGTCCGGCGCCGACGCCTTCGCACTGCACGACACCTATGGCTTCCCCATTGACCTCACTTTGGAAATGGCTGAAGAAGCCGGCCTGAAGGTTGACGAAGCCGGCTTCCGCTCGCTCATGCTCGAACAGCGTCAGCGCGCACAGGCCGATGCCAAAGGCAAGAAGGGCGGCCACGCCGACCTCAGCGCTTACCAGGAAATGCTGGGTCAGGGTGAGACCACCTTCACCGGTTATGACGAGCTTGATGGCGAGTCCAAGGTTCGCGGCATCCTCAGCGCCGGTCAGCGGGTGGCACACGCCTCCACGGGCGAGGAAATCGAACTGGTCCTCAACGAGACGCCATTCTATGCAGAAGCCGGTGGACAGTCGGCCGATACCGGCCTGATCACCGGCGACGGATTCGTCGTCGAGGTCCTGGATGTCCAGCGCCCGGTCAAGGGCCTCAGCGTCCATAAGGCGATCGTCCGGGAAGGCGAGATCGCCACCGATGCCCTGGTGCGCGCCGCCGTCGACCGTGAACGGCGCCACGCAGCTGAGCAGGCGCACACTGGAACGCACATTGTGCATGCCGCGCTGCATCAGATCCTGGGCCCGGAAGCTACCCAACGTGGTTCCTACAACAAGGCCGGCTACCTCCGCTTCGACTTCGCCTGGGGCGAGGGCCTGAGTCCCGCCACTCGATCGGAAATTGAAGAGGTTTCCAACATCGCCATCCGGAACAACTATCGCGTGGACACCAAGGTCATGGGATTGGCCGAAGCCAAGGCGCTGGGCGCCATGGCACTGTTCGGCGAGAACTACGGCAGTGAAGTACGTGTGGTGGAGATCGACGGCGCTTGGTCCCGCGAGCTTTGTGGTGGCACTCACGTGTCCAATACTTCCCTTATTGGCAGCCTTTCCCTGTTGGGTGAGCAGTCCGTCGGTTCGGGAAACCGCCGTGTGGAGGCCTTCGTGGGCTTGGACGCTTTCCGCCACCTGGCCGCCGAGCGTGCACTTGTTACGGAACTCACAGAACTGCTGAAGGTTCCCTCCGGCCAGCTCGCAGACCGCATCTCCAGTACCTTGAACAAGTTGAAGGCAACGGAGAAGGAACTCGACCGCCTTCGCAAGGAGCAGTTGGCTGCAGCAGCCGCCAACCTGATGGGTACCGCCAAGGACGCCGCGGGTGTGCGGGTTGTGGCCCACGATGCCGGCCAGGTAGGTGGAGCAGACGATCTTCGGAACCTTGCCCTGGACCTCCGCAACCGTCTGGGCTCCGAAGCCGCCACTGTGGCAGTTGCCGGTGTCAGCAATGATCGCCCCGTCATTTTGATTGCCACGAATGAAGCCGCCCGTGAAGCCGGTGTGAAGGCCGGAGCGTTGGTGCGTCTTGCCGCGGGCATCCTCGGTGGTGGCGGCGGTGGCAAGGACGATGTCGCGCAAGGTGGCGGCACCGACGCTGGGAAGGTCTCTGAGGCCCTCACAGCGGTGGTGGATGCGATAGCCAAGCGTTAACGGTGAATTCCAGTACGAACAGCGGCGTCTACCCCCAAGGCATCAAGCTGGGGGTAGACGTCGGCACCGTCAGGGTTGGGCTGGCCATTTGCGACCCCGACGAAATCCTGGCCACGCCCTTCAAGACAGTGAGCCGCGACGCCAAGAAGAACTCCGATGTTCGCGTGGTGGCTAAACAGGCTGCGGAGATGCGGGCCGTGCAGATTTTCGTGGGCCTTCCAAAGACCATGAAGGGCGAGGAACGAAGCTCCGCGCAGATGGCAACGGAGTACGCCGAACTGCTGGTGGGCGAGCTTGCCCGCGCCGGTTTGGAGGTTCCCGTGAACCTCGTAGATGAGCGTCTTTCCACTGTTACGGCGCACCGGAACCTGCACGAAGCTGGCATGAGCAGCAAGAACCACCGTAAAGTGGTTGATCAGGTTGCCGCTGCTGGAATACTTCAGCACGCGATCGACATGCAAAAAGCCAGAGGAACGGACGTTGGCCGCCGCGTAAAAGCACCGGCGCAGTCCAACACGTCCAGCAGTGCCCCAACGCTGCAGGCTTCCTCCGGCCCTGAACCAGATTCTTCTACGAGGGGACTGCAACTGTGAGCCCGGTCAACAACGACCCCTCCAGCGGAACCGCCGGCGGCGGCATGCCGCTGACCCGCAAGGAACTGCGGGCGCGGGAACGATTCCTCGCCACGCAGAACCAGAACGTCGTACCCGTTCCTGAAGCGACCCCGGGGGAAGCAGCGCCTTCGGCGGATGTTGAGCCTGAACTGCCGCGCCCCATTCCCGCGGTTCCCAAGCCAATTGCTGCGCCTGAACCCGTTGCAGCTCAACCCGTTGCGCCTGAACCTGTGGCGCCTGAACCGGTTGCGCCTGAACCCGTGCAGACAGTCGTAACTCCTCCTGTTCCGGAGGCCTTACCGCCCGTTCCGGAGGCAGCACCGGCAATTGCGACGCCATCTCCCAGTGAGCACGTGGATCCTGCACTTCCGGAAGAGGAGCACCATAACGATGCCCTTCCGGTCCCAGCCGTTGCACATGTCTATGCCGGTCATGCCAACGAGGTCCACCATTACGGTGTCCACGAAGGCTCAGTCCACGAAGGCTCTGTCCACGTGGACGATCATGCGTTTGCAGAGCATGCGCCCGAGTACGATTACGAGGCCCATGAAGGGCACATGGAGCTTCATGACGATCTTCATGGAGAGGTTCATGACGAGCACCACCACCTCATCGCTCCAGTAGAAGTTACGGCGTCGTCCAAAGCTGCGGCCAAGAAGGCGCGGCGTCGCCGTCGTGTCCTTGCTTTGCTGATTACGCTGGGAGTCTTTGTTGCTGCCATCGCGATCGGGGCTCAATTCCTCAAGCCCCTCCTTGGCATGGATAAAGTCACTGATTACCCCGGTCCCGGGACAGGCTCCGTCAGCATTACGGTGCCGGAAGGCGCCGGCCCCAAGGCGGTGGCAACAGCCCTGGTGGAAAATCACGTCGTGGCAGACGCCGATTCCTTCGTCAAGGAATTCGTGACCGAGGGCGGGGAACTCTCGCCCGGGGAATTCACCTTCCGTACCGAGATGAAAAACTCCGACGCCGTTGCGGTCCTCGTCAACAAGGACGCTTCCAAGGTGATCTACTTCGCCTTGAGTGCAGGCCTGCGGATCACCGAGTCGTTGGAGGCAATCTCCAAGGGCTCGGGTATTCCCATGGCCCAGCTCAATGGCTTCAACCAGGCACCGGGACAATTCGGGGTGCCTGCAAAGGCCAAGAACCTGGAGGGTTTCCTGGCTCCCGGAGAGTACCGCTTCCCACTGGGCACATCGGGTAAGGACATCATCCAGAAGCTGGTCTCCAGCACCCTTGATGAGCTCAAGGCCCAAGGAATTACGGATCCGGCCAAGCAGTACGACACCGTAACCATCGCCAGCATCGTCCAGGCGGAGGGCGGCCAGGCCGACTACGGAAATGTCGCCGGCGCGATTTATAACCGCCTTAAGCCCAACAACACGGAGACCAACGGGCTCATCCAGTCAGACGCCACGGTCACTTATGGTCTGGGCAAGAAGTCCTTCCACCTCACGGACGAAGAGAAGGCTGACAAGTCCAACACCTACAACACCTACGCAAATCCAGGGCTTCCCGCAGGCCCGATTGGTTCCCCGGGCAAGACGGCAATCGATGCAGCGGCTAAGCCGACGCAAAACGATTACCTGTATTGGGTGACCATCAACCTGGACACCAAGGAGACCAAGTTCTCCAAGACGCTGGCCGAACACAGCACTTACGTTGAGCAGTACAACGCCTGGTGCCAGGCAAACGCCGGACGGTGCGTGTGAGTCGTCGCGCCGCGGTCCTCGGGCATCCGATCTCACATTCGAAATCCCCGGCGATGCACACCGCTGCCTATGCCAAGCTCGGTGTGGACATCGAATACTCGGCAATCGACCTGACGGTTGACAGGCTTCCGGCGTTCATGGACTCCCTCCGCGGGGACGCATCGTGGTGCGGGCTTTCGGTAACCATGCCCTTGAAATCGGCCATGGTCAGGGAAGTCGATGAGGTTCGTGGTGCTGGCGCCCACCTGGGTGTTATCAACACGGTCGTCTTCGAGAACGACGCCGGATCGGTTCGCCGGATCGGCTACAACACTGATGTCGAAGGCATCGTGGAAGCAGTTCGTTACGCGGGAATCGCTTCGACGCCGCATGCTGCTGTTCTTGGCGGTGGAGGTACCTCGGCAGCCGCGATTGCTGCTGTGCGCGAGCTCGGTGCCGATCATGTCGACGTTTTCGTGCGGGACACCGCACGTGCCCTCGACGCGCAAGCCGCCGCTGCCGCCGTCGGGATTTCCCTGCGTCTCCGCCCCCTCACCGAGGCGGCTACGGCCGTTGCTTCCTCCGGGCTGGTCATCTCCACCTTTCCACCGCGTGCGGCCGATGCCCTGGCGGAGGAACTCTCTGCCCTGCCGGGAACGGCGGCGGGTGTTTTGCTTGACGTCGCATATGACCCTTGGCCGAGCCGCCTCGCCGAGGTTTGGCACGCACATGGGGGAGCGGTGGTTCCGGGGCTCGAAATGCTGATGTACCAAGCAGCAGAGCAGATCCGACAGTTCAGTGGCTGTGACGTTGACGCCTCCGTCATAGATGTGATGTGCGACTCAGTTGGGCTTCCCCGGCGAGTGTTCTAGAGGCCTTACATGGCAGGATTGGTTATATGTTGCGTTGGTTGACTGCCGGTGAATCCCATGGTCCGGCTCTGATCGGAATTGTTGAAGGCGTGCCCGCCGGTGTTGAACTCACCAGCGGGCAAATCCGTGATGCTTTGGCGCGTCGTCGCCTGGGCTATGGACGTGGCGCCCGCATGAAGTTTGAGCAGGATGAAGTCACCATCCTCGGTGGCGTACGTCACGGCATCACCCAGGGTGGTCCCGTTGCCATTCAGGTGGGCAACACCGAATGGCCAAAGTGGGAGCAGATCATGTCTGCTGATCCAGTGGACCCTGAAGTCCTTGCCGACCAAGCCCGCAATGCCCCGCTGACCCGCCCGCGCCCTGGGCACGCCGATTTCACCGGGATGCAGAAGTACGGCTTTGACGAAGCCCGTCCGGTCCTTGAGCGCGCCAGTGCGCGCGAGACCGCCACCCGTGTTGCGCTCGGTACCGTTGCCGCCCAGTTCCTGAAGCAACTGGGCGTGGAGTTGGTCAGCCACACCGTTTCCATCGCCAGCGTCACCGTTCCTGAAGGCAAAGCGTTGCCTCTGCCCAAGGACGTCATCGCCCTTGACGCCGATCCCCTGCGCTGCTTTGACCGTGAGACTTCGGACGCGATGGTCGCCGAGGTGGATGCCGCCCACAAGGAAGGCGAGACCCTTGGAGGCGTAGTTGAGGTCCTTGCCTACGGACTTCCCCCTGGATTGGGCAGCTACGTCCACTGGGACCGTCGCCTCGATTCGCGTCTCGCCGCAGCGCTAATGGGTATTCAGGCCATCAAGGGCGTAGAGGTCGGTGACGGCTTCCTCACCGCTGCCCGCCGCGGTTCCGCAGCGCATGACGAAATCCTTAAGGATGAGAACGGCAAAATCATTCGTCAGACCAACCGCGCCGGCGGCATTGAGGGTGGCATGAGCATTGGCGAAGTCCTGCGCGTCCGGGCCGCCATGAAGCCAATTGCCACGGTTCCCCGCGCACTCCGCACCATTGACGTCAGCACCGGCGAGCCAGCCAAGGCGCACCACCAGCGTTCGGACGTCTGTGCAGTTCCAGCAGCGGGCGTAGTAGCAGAGGCGATGGTGGCTCTTGTCCTCGCAGAAGCCATTGCCGAAAAATTCGGCGGTGATTCTGTTGCCGAGACCATGCGTAACCTGCAGAGCTACCTGGACAACATCCCGGCAACCCTGGACTCGGTCGGCCGGTAGTGGGCCGCACGATCCAGGGCGGCTGCGCTGGCCGTCCCGTTGTCCTGGTGGGCCCTATGGCAGTTGGCAAGTCTGCGATCGGCCAGCAACTTGCCCAGCAGCTCGGCGTTCCTTTTGTGGATACGGATGCGGTTGTCGTTGCCGCGCACGGCAGCATCGCGGACATCTTCGCTGGTCGGGGAGAACACGCCTTCCGTGAAATTGAGGCCCGGGCAGTGGCGAAGGCCATCGAGGCCGCCAAGCAACAGCCCGCGGTGATTTCGCTGGGTGGCGGAGCCGTTCTGGACTCGGGAACCCAGCAATTGCTGGGGGAGTGCACCGTGGTCTACCTGGAATGCGATGCCTCCACCGTTGCGGACAGGATCGCGCGAAATACTGGAAGGCCCCTGCTGCAGGGCGACGCAATGTCCCGTTGGGAGGCCCTGTTTGCCACCAGGCGTCCTGTATATGAGCGTCTTGCAGACATCGTCCTGGACGTCCGTTCAGGATCCGTGGCTGAAATCGGCCTCCACCTGGAGGAGCGGCTGCGCCAGCATGCAGCCTTGAAAGAGGAAGTTGAAAAGTGAGCAACGAAGCAACTGTCATCAAGGTGACCGGCCAATCAACCGCTGAGAACTACGACGTCGTGGTGGGCCGTGGCCTCCTGCAATCGCTTCCCGCCAAACTTGGCGAGCGGGTTCGACGCGTGCTTGTCATTCACCCACGCGCTCTTCGCCTGACCGGCGACACCGTCCGCGATGAGCTCGAATCTGCTGGCTTCACCGCACTAACGGCGGAGATCCCGGATGCCGAAGAAGGCAAGCACATACAGGTTGCCGCTTTCTGCTGGCAGGTACTGGGTCAGAACGACTTCACGCGCTCGGACGCCATCGTGGCCGTAGGTGGCGGCGCGGTGACCGACCTCGCCGGATTCGTTGCTGCCACGTGGCTTCGCGGAGTCAAAGTCATCCACATGCCCACCAGCCTGTTGGGCATGGTGGATGCCTCAGTTGGCGGCAAAACAGGTATCAACACTGCCGAAGGCAAGAACCTGGTGGGATCATTCCATCCTCCCGCGGCTGTTCTGGCGGATCTGGACACACTGAAGACGTTGCCCAGGAACGAGCTGATTTCTGGAATGGCAGAGGTCATCAAGTGCGGCTTCATCGCCGATCCCGCGATCCTTGACCTCATTGAAAAGAACACGGACGCAGTGATGGACCCGGAATCGGACGTTGTCCGTGAACTCATCGAGCGTGCCATTGCGGTCAAAGCCAACGTCGTCTCCCAGGACCTCAAGGAATCCGGGCTGCGCGAGATCCTGAATTATGGACACACCCTTGGCCATGCCATTGAACTCGTGGAGCGCTATTCGTGGCGCCATGGCGCGGCCGTGTCGGTAGGCATGATGTTCGCTGCGGAATTGGCCCGGAGCGTTGGACGTCTCTCGGACGCCGACGCCGATCGGCACCGCACCATCCTTGAGAGCCTTGGCCTCCCTATCACCTACCGCAAGGACCGCTGGCAAGGCCTGCTGGACGGAATGCGGCGCGATAAGAAGTCCCGTGGGGACCTCCTGCGCTTTGTTGTCCTGGATGGCGTAGCCAAGCCCGGCATTCTGGACGTCCCGGACACCTCCCTGTTGTTTGCCGCTTACCAGGAGATTGCTTCATGATGACCGCCCTCAGAGAAGGCGTCAGCGACTGGCCAACCGGCGGATTCCCGGGCGTCCGCACGAACCCCGATACTTTGCTGCCCGTCATCGTCAACGAAGACGCACTGGAGTCTGCGTTGGCGGCTTCGGAAGACCCTGCGGACCGGATCATGGCGCTGCTGCTGGAAAACCAGCCCAAGGAAGCGGCGGAACTGCTCGCTGAGGCACGCTACAAGGACCCGGAATCCTTCCGATTGCGGATTTTTGAAGCCGAAGTCCACCGGGCCACCAATCGCCTGGATCGTGCCATCCAACTGTTCCGCCAGCTGCTGCAGGAAGTCCAAGGTACTTCCAAGGAAGCGATCGTCCACCAGTATTTAGGCCGGGCATATTTCGTCAGCGGAAATGCGCTGGCAGCATCCGAGGAGTTCGCCAAGGCACTGGACCTAAGGGTTGCCAAGGCTGCCGATGCCGCACTGATCTACTCCTCTGCGGTGGCCCTCCAGCGGGCCAGGGATGTGCTGGAACTCGCGTCCTGATCCCGGGCGAAACCACCCGTAGGCAAGCCACTGTGCATTTGACGGTAGAATGGTTCTTGGATTTTTGATAAATACGCGCTGGCACGCCTTTTGGGGTGCTGGCTGGCATACCCGGCTGGAAGCTAGAAACCGTAGCTAGAACCAGTGAGAGAAACCAGAGGATACGAGTGGCAACCACAAACGACATCAAGAACGGAACCGTACTGAAGCTCGAGGGCCAGCTCTGGAACATCATTGAGTTCCAGCACGTCAAGCCGGGCAAGGGTGGCGCTTTCGTTCGCACCAAGATGCGCAATGTCATGTCCGGCAAGGTGGTTGACAAGACCTTCAACGCCGGACTGAAGATCGAGACCGCTACGGTTGACCGCCGTGACTACCAGTACCTGTACCAGGATGGCGAAGACTTCGTCTTCATGGACACCCAGGACTACGACCAAATCACCGTTTCCGGCGCCACGGTCGGCGACGCCACAAACTTCATGCTTGAGAACCAGATGGTGAACATCGCCATCCACGAAGGCACGCCGCTGTACATCGAGTTGCCGCCGAGCGTCGTTCTCGAAATCACCTACACCGAGCCCGGCCTCCAGGGCGACCGCTCCTCGGCAGGCACCAAGCCTGCGACCGTGGAAACCGGCTACGAAATCCAGGTTCCGCTGTTCGTGGAGCAGGGTACCAAAGTCAAGGTTGATACCCGCGACGGCAGCTACCTGGGCCGGGTCAACGACTAGTGAGCGCACGCGGTAAAGCCCGTAGCAGGGCACTTGAAGTACTTTTCGAGGCGGAGCAGCGCTCCGTTTCGGCTTTTGACGCGCTCAAGGCGCGTCGGGAGAAGACGGATCTCGTCATCAATCCTTACACGATGGAAATCGTTGAGGGTGTCGTCTCCATGCAGCCAACCATCGATGAGTTCCTGCAGACCTATGCCCAGGGCTGGACACTGGAGCGGATGCCTTCGGTAGACCGCATCATCCTCCGCATTGGCGCTTGGGAACTCCTCTACAACGACGAAGTCCCGGACGGAGTGGCTGTCAGCGAAGCTGTGGCCCTCGCCAAGACGATGTCCACGGACGAATCACCGGCCTTCATCAACGGCTTGCTTGGCCGGCTCCAGAAGCTCAAGCCGTCGCTTCTCGCCTAAGTGCACCGCCGGACCCGCATCCATTCAGGATGCGGGTCCTTCTCTTTAAGCGTGCTCAAGCTCCTAGTGCAGCACAGCCGCCCGAAGCGCTGGAATCGCACGAAGATGGTCAAGTTCATCCTGCTGATGAAGGAGCACATCGCGGCCGCTGAGGATGCGTTGGCGCGTGAACGCCAAGGCCGTGGCACCCTTGATGAATGCGCGCATCTGTGCGGCGCGACCACTGGAAGCCGCCCACCGAAGGGCATGTCGTCTTCCTTGGGATGTTGCCAGCATTTCAACTTCGGCAGGCGTAAACCATCCGGCCCTGGCATATTCGAGGAGCCGCTGGCGGGTGAGTTTGCCTTCGGCAATGCGCAGGAAAATGATGCCGAGGGCCGCTATCAGGAAGATTGGCACCTGCACCACGAAGTAGTCCAGCAGGAAGTCCTGGCCCATGCTGTTCCACCTGTTGTGCAGGAACATGGCCGGCAGGAGGCCGATGACGAAGGCCAGGACTGCATAGCCGGAGTGCCACCTCCGGGCGGCGAATCCCATGATGAGGCCGGTTGTTCCCGTGAAAATGGCATGTGCGAAGGGTGACATAACCCCACGCAGGATGAAGATGCGGACAAGGTCCGTGCCGGGCTCCGATGATGACGCGATCTCACGGCCAAAGTAGAGGATGTTCTCCGTGAAGGCGAAGCCGGCGGCGATGGTAAAAGCAAAGACGACACCGTCCACGGGGCCATCGAAGTACTTCCGGGCACCAAGGATGAGAAGCAACAGGCCTAGCGACTTGGTGAATTCCTCCACGATGGGAGCCTGGACCGTGGCCATGAAGTATATGAATGCTTCTTCGCTGGTGGTAGGAGCTGCCAAGGCGAAGAGGGGCTGGATTAACAGGGTTCCGGCAATCGAAACTGCGGCTCCCCACGTGAAAGCGAACCAGAGCAGCCTTTTCGGTTCCGGCTCCCAACGGTCAATGAGCCGCACGGTCAGCAGCACTACCGACAACGGGATCAGGGAGGCGATGAACCCGATCACGAAGCCGGCGATTCCTGTATTGCCCAGCAGGAACGGAACCACCAGGAGAAGGCTGCCGAGGACTAATATGGCGCCCGCCAGGAGCAGGGGGAGTGTGCCCGGCGACCGGCGTCCCCGGGATGCCGGTGGAGCCGCCCAGGTCTGCTGGGGAAGGTCGCCGGGGTTCCCGGGGGCTGGTTGGTAGTTTCCGGGCTGTACCCGCCCGATCCACGTTGGATTGGCTGCCGGTTCCAGGTAGGGCCGCGGGTAGGGTTGGTGTCCGCCGGGGTGCCCAGGATGGTTGCTGCTCATGGCCTAGAGCCTATTCCACAGCCTTGACTGTGAGCTTTAACTCACCGCCTCGTCCGTCGCCCGGTGAGGCGGCCACTTCCCGCTGTGGTAGTTTTGGAAGGCAAATATTCCTTTTTTAATTCCGTCCCGTGAGGCGGGGAAAGGGGAGACGAGCAAATGACTGAAGTCACTTCAGCGCAGGTTCCGTCGCGGGTTGTCCTCAACCAAGCGGACATCGATCGCGCGCTGACTCGTATCGCCCATGAGATCCTCGAAGCCAACAAGGGCTCCCAAGATCTGGTTCTCCTGGGCATTCCCAGCCGCGGTTATCCCTTGGCCGTGCGGCTCGCCAACAAGATCGCTGCCGCTGACCCCAGTGTCAACGCGGAAACGATCGTCGGCCAACTCGACGTCACCATGTTCCGTGACGACCTTTCACACCAGCCCACCAGGCCTCCCCACCACACACGCTTGCCACTGTCTGGCATCGACAACAAAGTTGTTGTCCTCATCGACGACGTCCTGTATTCCGGCCGCACCATCAGGGCAGCGCTGGATGCCCTGGTGGACCTTGGCCGTCCCAGGATTGTCCGCCTGGCAGTCCTGGTGGACAGGGGTCACCGTGAGCTTCCCATCCGCGCGGACCACGTAGGCAAGAACCTGCCCACTTCCTCCGCGGAAAAAGTCCGCGTCCACCTTGAGGAAATCGACTCCGTAGATGGCGTGCCGGTCAACGAAGTAGTAATCGAGGCTGGCAAGTGAAGCATCTCCTTTCCACTGAGAACCTCAGCGCTTTCGACGCCATCCGGGTCCTGGACACCGCCGAGGAAATGTCGGCCGTGGGGGACCGCGAGGTCAAGAAGCTCCCCGCACTCCGGGGTCGCACGGTAGTGAACCTCTTCTTCGAGGACTCCACCCGGACCCGGATCTCCTTCGAGGCTGCAGCCAAGCGGCTTTCCGCCGATGTCATCAACTTCGCCGCCAAGGGCTCTTCCGTGTCCAAGGGCGAGTCCCTCAAAGACACTGCGCAGACGCTGGCCGCCATGGGCGCGGATGCGGTTGTCATCCGTCACTGGGCTTCGGGGGCTCCGCACCGGCTTGCTGCCACGGACTGGATCGACGCCGCAGTGATCAACGCAGGCGATGGCACCCACGAACACCCCACGCAGGCGCTGTTGGATGCGTTCACGATGCGCCGCCACTGGTCCCAGCTCAACGGGACGAAGTCCACGGGGGCGGACCTTCGAGGCATGCGTGTGGCGATCGTCGGAGATGTCCTGCATTCCCGCGTGGCCCGGTCCAACGTCTGGTTGTTGCGCACGCTGGGTGCCGAGGTCACGTTGGTTGCGCCACCCACACTGCTGCCGATCGGCGTCGAGCACTGGCCTTGCAAGGTCAGCTACAACCTGGACGAAACGCTGGAAGCGGGCGTCGACGCGATGATGATGCTGCGAGTCCAGGGTGAGCGCATGCATGCCTCGTTCTTCCCGTCCACCCGTGAGTACTCACGGCGCTGGGGCTTCGACGACGCCCGGCTTCGGGCACTGGATGACCTTGGCATGAAAGACACCATCATCATGCATCCCGGCCCCATGAACCGTGGCCTGGAAATTTCCTCGGCCGCCGCCGATTCACCCCGCTCAACAGTGCTTGCACAGGTGCGGAACGGTGTTTCAGTGCGCATGGCCGCCCTTTACCTGCTGCTCTCCGGGGATTCCCGCGAAGCAACCGCTGCAACGGCAGCCACCACCCACGCTGTAAGCCAGCCCACCAAGGAGAGCAACTGATGGCCGAGAACACGTACCTGATCCGCGGGGCCGCCATTCTCGGCGGCGAAGTTGAAGACCTGTTGATCCGGGATGGCATCATCGCCGCCCGCGGCAAGGATCTCCACGACGACGACGCCACAGTGATCGACGGGGCGGGCCTGGTTGCCCTCCCCGGCATGGTTGACGTCCACACGCACTTGCGCGAACCCGGCCGCGAGGATGCCGAAACGGTCGAGACCGGTACTCGTGCCGCAGCCCTGGGCGGCTTCACCGCCGTCCACGCCATGGCCAACAGCAACCCCGTTGCTGACACGGCGGGCGTCGTCGAACAGGTCCACAGCCTCGGCCGCGCATCCGGTTGGGTGGACGTGCGTCCCGTGGGTGCCGTCACGGTTGGCCTTGCCGGTGAACAACTTGCGGAACTGGGCGCGATGGCGGATTCCCGCGCCCAGGTGCGGATGTTCTCCGACGATGGCATTTGTGTGCACGATCCCGTGCTGATGCGCCGCGCGCTGGAGTACGTCAAAGCGTTCGACGGCGTGGTGGCCCAGCACGCGCAGGAACCCCGCCTTACCGCCGGGGCGCAGATGAACGAAGGCGCCGTCTCGGCGGTGCTGGGACTTGCCGGTTGGCCGGCCGTGGCCGAGGAGAGCATCATCGCCCGCGACGTCCTGCTCACGCAGCATGTGGGTTCACGCCTCCACGTTTGCCACGTCTCCACCGCTGGATCTGTTGAAATCGTGCGCTGGGCCAAAGCCCGGGGAATCAACGTCACCGCCGAGGTCACGCCCCACCACCTGCTCCTCACCGACGAACTGGTCCGCAGCTACGATCCCGTGTACAAGGTCAACCCGCCGCTGCGTACGGATGCCGACGTCCAGGCGCTGCGTGAAGGCCTGGCTGACGGCACGATCGATGTTGTCGGCACTGACCACGCCCCGCACCCCAGCGAGCACAAGGAATGCGAGTGGGCGCAGGCAGCCATGGGCATGACCGGCCTGGAAACGGCCTTGTCGGTGGTTCAGGAGACCATGATCGAAACCGGACTCATGACCTGGGCTGACTTCGCCCGTGTCACGTCCTTCACCCCGGCAGTGATTGGCCGCGTGGCGGACCAGGGCCGGCCGTTGGAGGAAGGCGAGCCCGCCAACGTCATTCTGGTGGACCCCGCTGCGCGTTGGACGGTCGACCCCCATAAGATGGCCACCATGGGCCGCAATTCACCGTTCAAGGGCAAGGAGCTGCCCGGATCCGTGGTCGCAACATTCTTCAAGGGCCACCCCACTGTTCTCAACGGCAAGCTCAACACCCCGTACCGGTACGCCGGAAACTACCCAACCCCGGATGCCGCCGGGGCAGTCAGCGGTAGCTGATGAACAACCAGACACTCACCGTGCTCATCACGGTGCCGTTGATCATCCTGGTCCTGATGATGATCTGGCTGGGGTGGCGGAACCGGCTGAGGCGACAAGCCGACGTCGAACGCCTCCCGGAGGTGCCGCAGCAACTCACGCCGGCCACTGCCGTAGCGGAGGGCCAGTACGTTGCTACCACCACGGCAGGTGACTGGCTGGACCGGATCGCAGTGCACGGCCTTGGAATCCGCACCAACGCGGAATTGAGCATCCACGCTGAAGGCATCCTGTTCGACCGCTCAGGCGCCAATCCCGTATTTATCCCACGCTCCGCGGTGGCTGAAGGCCGCCAAACCGCTGGAATGGCCGGGAAGTTCGTTGAGAAAGACGGACTCCTGGTCATCAGCTGGAAGCTGGGCGGCAAGGAACTGGATACCGGATTCCGGACCAGGCACGCAGCCGACAAAGAGCTCCTCCTCGAAGCCATCCAAGAATTGATCTCCGCAGCCCCTCAGGCAGATGCCGATAGTGGAAAGTAACAAAGTGACGGACAGTAAAGCAGCCACCACACCCACCCCCTCAGCAGCAGTACTGGTGCTCGAAGACGGCCGCATGTTCCGCGGCCGCAGCTACGGCGCCCAGGGAACGGCCCTCGGTGAGGCCGTCTTCGCCACCGGAATGACCGGCTACCAGGAGACCATCACCGATCCCTCCTACGCCCGCCAGCTCGTGGTGCAAACAGCACCCCACATCGGCAACACAGGCGTCAACAGCGAAGACGCTGAGTCCCGCCGCATCTGGGTGGCCGGCTATATCGTTCGCGACGCCGCGCGCCGCCCCTCCAACTGGCGCTCTGAACGAAGCCTTGATGATGAACTTGTAGAGCAAGGCATCGTGGGCATCCAGGGCGTCGATACCCGTGCCATCACCCGCCACCTTCGCGAGCACAAGACCATGCGCGCAGGCATCTTCTCCGGCGAGGCTGCACAGGCATCGGACAAGGAGCTCCTGGACGCCGTGCTGGCAAGCGCCCCGATGGAAGGCGCAGCGCTGGCTGAAGAGGTCTCCATCGACGAGGCTTACATCGTGGAACCCAAGGACCACGGTTGGGAAGGCGAGCCCAGGTTCTCCATTGCCGCCGTCGACCTCGGCATCAAGGCAATGACCCCGGTTCGCTTCGCCGAGCGCGGCGTGCGTGTGCATGTCCTTCCGGCGACGTCCACCCTGGAGGATGTCAACGCGGTCAACCCGGACGGCTTCTTCATGTCCAACGGGCCCGGTGACCCTGCCACCGCAGACCACCAGGTCTCACTCCTGCGTTCGGTGCTGGACGAGAAACTGCCCTACTTCGGCATCTGCTTCGGCAACCAGATCCTGGGCCGTGCCCTCGGCTTTGGAACCTACAAGCTCCGCTACGGCCACCGCGGCATCAACCAGCCGGTAATGGACCGCCGCACCGGCAAGGTTGAAATCACGTCTCAGAACCATGGCTTCGCCGTCGACGCGCCGCTGAACGGTGCCACGGTCGCCCCCGAGGAGCGTTACGGCCGCGTGGAAGTCAGCCACGTCTCCTTGAATGACGACGTCGTTGAGGGCCTCGCCTGCCTCGACATCCCCGCGTTCTCGGTCCAGTACCACCCTGAAGCCGCGGCTGGCCCGCACGATGCTGCGTACCTCTTCGACCGCTTTATCGACCTCATGGCCGAAACAAAATCGGCCACGGCGGGCGCCGCCAACTCCACCGAATCCAAGACTGAGGACAAGAAGTAATGCCCAAGCGTACAGATCTCAAGAGCGTCCTTGTCATCGGTTCCGGCCCCATCGTCATCGGCCAGGCAGCCGAGTTCGACTACTCCGGTACCCAGGCTCTCCGCGTCCTCAAGGAGGAAGGCCTCCGCGTCATCCTCGTGAACTCCAACCCGGCCACGATCATGACGGACCCCGAGTTCGCCGACGCCACCTACGTCGAGCCCATCACGCCCGAGGTTGTTGAGAAGATCATCGCCAAGGAACGTCCGGACGCTATCCTGCCCACCTTGGGTGGCCAGACGGCTCTGAACACTGCGATCGCGTTGGACAAGAACGGTGTGCTGGAGAAGTACAACGTGGAACTCATTGGCGCAAACATTGCTGCCATTGAGCTCGGAGAAGACCGCGAGAAGTTCAAGGGCGTCGTTGAGCGTTGTGGCGCCGAGTCGGCCCGCAGCCACATCATTCACAGTATGGACGAAGCCTTCGCTGCGGCCGAAGACCTCGGCTACCCCATGGTGGTCCGCCCGTCCTTCACCATGGGTGGCTTGGGCTCAGGCTTGGCTTACAACGAGGACGACCTCCGCCGCATCGTCGGCCAGGGCCTCCAGTACAGCCCCACCACCGAGGTCCTGCTCGAAGAGAGCATTCTCGGCTGGAAGGAATACGAGCTTGAGATGATGCGCGACAAGAACGACAACGTCGTTGTTGTTTGCTCCATCGAAAACTTCGATCCCGTAGGCGTCCACACCGGTGACTCCATCACGGTTGCTCCGGCGCTGACCCTCACGGACCGCGAGTACCAAAAGCTTCGGGACGTCTCCATCGCTGTTATCCGCGAAGTCGGCGTGGACACCGGTGGCTGCAACATCCAGTTCGCCATCGACCCCGCTACGGGACGCGTAGTGGTTATCGAGATGAACCCGCGCGTATCCCGTTCATCCGCGCTGGCCTCCAAGGC
Source organism: Paenarthrobacter sp. RAF54_2 (assembly GCF_052113945.1). Lineage (NCBI taxonomy): Bacteria > Bacillati > Actinomycetota > Actinomycetes > Micrococcales > Micrococcaceae > Paenarthrobacter > Paenarthrobacter sp. RAF54_2. The sequence continues at coordinate 78,381 of NZ_JBFRDV010000018.1, read as the reverse complement.
AACGGGCTTCGCCATTGCCAAGATCGCCACCAAGCTCTCCCTTGGTTACACCCTGGACGAGATCCCGAATGACATCACCCAGAAGACGCCGGCATCGTTTGAACCGACGTTGGACTACGTTGTGGTCAAGGTGCCGCGCTTCGCCTTTGAGAAGTTCCCGGCAGCTGACAACACGCTGACCACCACCATGAAGTCCGTTGGCGAAGCCATGGCCATGGGCCGCAACTTCACCGAAGCCCTGCAGAAGGCCCTCCGCTCATTGGAGCAAAAGGGCTCGCAGCTGGACTTCAGCTCCGTGCCGGAGTACGAGGTTGCCGAGCTCATCGAGAAGGCCAAGCGTCCCACGACGGACCGCCTGCACCAGGTGCAGCGCGCGCTCCTGGGTGGCGCCACGGTGGAAGACCTCTTCGAAGCCACCAAGATCGATCCTTGGTTCCTGGACCAACTGCAGCTCCTTAACGAGACCGCGCAGGAGATCCGCAAGGCCGGCGTCCTCACCGAGGAAATGCTGCGCAACGCCAAGCGCCACGGCTTCTCAGACGAGCAGATCGGTGCCTTGACGCACAACAATGAGGCAGTGGTCCGCGGCGTCCGCCAGGCCTTGGGTATCCGTCCGGTCTACAAGACGGTGGACACCTGTGCCGCTGAGTTTGCCGCTTACACCCCGTACCACTACTCGTCCTACGACGAGGAAGATGAGGTAGGCCTGCACGCCAAGCCCTCCGTCATCATCCTTGGCTCAGGTCCCAACCGCATTGGCCAGGGCATCGAGTTCGACTACTCCTGCGTCCACGCCTCCATGGCGCTGCGCAAGGCCGGCTACGAGACCGTCATGGTCAACTGCAACCCCGAGACCGTTTCCACGGACTACGACGTTTCCACACGCCTTTACTTCGAGCCCCTGACCCTTGAGGATGTCCTTGAGGTCATCGCGGCCGAGGAACGCACCGGTGGCGTCATGGGCGTGTTCGTCCAGCTCGGTGGCCAGACCCCGCTGAAGCTCGCACAGCAGCTCGCCGACGCCGGCGTACCGATCCTGGGCACCTCGCCTGAGGCGATTGACCTCGCAGAGCACCGTGGCGCCTTCGCCCGCGTCCTGGACGAGGCGGGCCTGACCTCCCCGAAGAACGGGACCGCCGTTTCCTTCGAGGATGCCAAGAAGATCGCTGACGAGATCGGTTATCCCGTGCTTGTCCGTCCGTCCTATGTCTTGGGTGGCCGCGGCATGGAGATCGTCTACGATGAGGCAAACCTCTCCCGCTACATCGCCAACGCCACGGAAATCACCACGGACCACCCGGTGCTGATTGACCGCTTCCTGGAAGACGCGGTCGAAATCGATGTCGATGCCCTCTTCGACGGCACCGACATGTACCTCGGCGGCATCATGGAACACATCGAGGAGGCCGGTATCCACTCCGGAGACTCGGCCTGTGTCCTTCCTCCGATCACACTTGGCAACAACGTGATCGAGCGCGTTCGCACTGCAACGCGGGCCATCGCTGAGGGCGTGGGCGTCCGTGGCCTTATCAACATCCAGTTCGCGCTGGCCTCCGACGTCCTGTACGTCCTTGAAGCGAACCCGCGTGCTTCGCGTACGGTACCGTTCGTTTCCAAGGCCACTGGCGTTCAGATGGCCAAGGCTGCCGCACTGATCGGTACCGGTGTCACCATCAACCAGCTCCGCACCGCCTACAAGATGCTGCCGGAAACCGGTGACGGTTCCACCTTGCCCCTGGACGCTCCGGTCGCCGTCAAGGAAGCTGTCCTGCCGTTCAGCCGCTTCCGTACGCCGGAGGGCAAGGTTGTCGACTCCCTGCTCGGGCCGGAAATGCGGTCCACGGGCGAAGTCATGGGTATCGACAAGCACTTCGATACCGCATTCGCCAAGAGCCAGGCCGCCGCAAACAACGCGCTGCCCACCGAAGGCAAGATCTTCGTTTCGGTAGCCAACCGCGACAAGCGCTCGGTGATCATGGGCGTCAAGCGCCTTTCGGACCTTGGCTTCGAGATCGTCTCCACGGGAGGCACGGCTGACGTTCTGCGCCGCAACGGCATCCAGGCGACTCCGGTCCGTAAGGTGGCCGAGGGCAGCAGCGCCGAAGGTGAAGGCACCATCGCTGACCTCGTCATTGCCGGCGAGATCGACATGGTCTTCAACACCCCGTCCGGCGGGGAAGCCCGCAGCGACGGCTACGAACTCCGTGCCGCGGCAACATCCATCGGCATTCCCTGCATCACCACCGTGGCTGAATTCAACGCAGCCGTGCAGGCAATTGAGGCACTGCGCACCTACGAATGGTCTGTCACCAGCCTTCAGGAGCACGCAGCCAACCTGAGCGCATCACAGGCCGCCGTCAATGCCTGACTCTGTTGTTGGGCACGAGGCCCAGGACGCGCAGCAGCCGGACCGGGAGTCATTTGGCTCCCGGCTGGCTGCCGCAATGGCCAGCCGCGGTCCGCTGTGCGTCGGAATCGATCCCCATCCCCAGTTGCTGGCTGACTGGGGACTGAACGACGACGTCGCCGGGCTGGAGCGCTTCTCGCTCAGCGTTGTGGAGGCCGTGGCTTCCCTCGCTGCCGCGGTGAAGCCGCAAGTGGCATTGTACGAACGCCACGGCTCGGCGGGCATGGCTGTCCTGGAGCGGACGTTGGCCGCAGCTGCCGAGGCGGATGTGCTGAGCATCGCAGATGCCAAGCGCGGTGATATCGGTTCCACCATGGCCGCCTACGCAGATGCCTGGCTGCGCGATGGTTCGGCCCTGGCCGCAGATTCAGTGACCTTGAGTCCATACTTGGGCTTCGAATCCCTGCGTCCGGCACTGGACCTTGCTGCGCAAAATGGCAGGGGAGTGTTTGTGCTCGCATTGACATCCAATCCGGAGGGAAAGTCTGTCCAGCACGTTGGCGGAAGCAATTCCGTCGCCGGCGGGATAGTCACTGCCGCCGCAGCCGAGAACAAGCGCTACACGGGCGTCCTGGGTTCAGTGGGACTTGTTGTGGGCGCCACCATCGGTTCTGCACTCGAAGATCTGGACATCGATCTTGGCCCGGTCCGCGGAGCAATCCTGGCGCCTGGCCTGGGTGCGCAGGGTGCTACTCCGGCGGATCTCCGGTCCACTTTCGGGGCCGCCTATCCCACGGTGCTGGCCACCTCGAGCCGGGGCATCCTGGCAGCCGGTCCGACGACGGCAGCGCTGCGGGCGGCTACCCAGGAAACACTCGACGGGCTACGGGCGGAATGATGCCTGCAGCTCATTGCGGAACACGGCGCCTCCCGGTAGGTTCAGGATCAGTTCGCGTGACGTGAATCACAAATCCGATCTGACAGGGGTTTGGCCGTGGGTTTGAAAGAGCTGACACCGCAGGAGCGTTCCGATGCTTTGGATAAGGCTGCAAAGGCGCGGGCTGTGCGTGCCGCAGCCAAGGAGCGGCTCAAACGTGGCGAAGTGAGCATTGCTGAGCTGATCTCTTCCGGCACCACGGATGAAGCCATTGCGCGCATGCGCGTGGTGGAGTTGCTGGAAGCGCTGCCAGGCATAGGACCTGTGCGTGCGGCCGGGATCATGGCGGAGATAGGCATCGCCGGATCCCGGCGCATCAGAGGGTTGGGAATTCACCAGGCCCGGGCGCTGGTAGATTTTATGGACACCCAGCAAAGCGTTTGACGCATCTCCCCGAAGGAATCCGTGAGCAAGAAACCTGGACTGACTGTCCTCGCAGGCCCAACTGCTGTTGGCAAGGGAACCGTATCCACCTACATCAGGGACAACTATCCAGAGGTTTGGCTTTCCGTCTCGGCCACCACCCGCGCTGCGCGTCCAGGCGAGAAGGATGGGGTTCACTACTTCTTCAAGTCCGCCGAGGAGTTTGACTCGCTGGTAGCTGATGGCGAACTCCTGGAGTGGGCCGTGGTCCACGGCCAGAACCGGTACGGCACGCTCCGGAGTACTGTGAATGCTGCCATTGCGGAGGGAAAATCGGTACTGCTCGAGATCGATCTTCAGGGCGCACGCCAGGTAAAAGCGGCTGTGCCGGAGGCCAAGTTCGTCTTCCTGGCCCCGCCCAGCTGGGAAGAAATGGTGCGCCGGCTTGTGGGTCGAGGCACCGAAACTGCCGAGGAACAGCAGCGCAGGCTGGAAACCGCTAAACTGGAACTTGCTGCTGAACCGGAGTTTGACCACACCGTCATTAATGACGACGTTCGCCGGGCAGCGGACGAGCTTGTTTCACTCATGGGGCTAACCCCGCACGAGCGCTAAAAGCGCTTGCACTTGTCGGCCCGCTAGAATTTGGAGATTTCGTGTCCACGAACCTTGAAGGCATCATCAACCCGCCGATCGATTCGCTGCTTGAGGCTGCCGATTCCAAGTACGRCCTGGTAATCTTCGGCGCCAAGCGTGCCCGCCAGATCAACGCCTACTACGCCCAGCTGCACGAGGGCCTCTTCGAGTACGTCGGTCCCTTGGTAGACACCAAGCTGAACGAGAAGTCATTGTCGATCGCCCTCCGCGAGATCAACGAAGGCCTCCTGGTTTCCACGCCGATCGAGCCCGCAGAATAAAACAGACTGCCTGTTGACGGAGGTCACGTGCGCATAGTCCTCGGAGTCGGGGGAGGGATCGCAGCCTACAAGGTTGCATCGCTCCTCCGGCTTTTTACTGAAGCCGGTCACCACGTGACGGTGATCCCCACCGAAGCAGCAACCCGTTTCGTCGGTGTTGCTACGTGGGAGGCACTCTCCGGAAACCCGGTCAGCAACAGCGTCTTTGACGACGTCGAGAAGGTCAACCATGTCCGTCTGGGCCACGAGGCTGACTTGATCGTCGTCGCACCGGCCACTGCGGACCTCCTGGCAAAGGCAGCCACAGGCCAGGCCGGTGACCTCCTGACCAACACGCTCCTCATGGCTCACGGTCCTGTGCTGTTCGCTCCTGCGATGCACACGGAAATGTGGCAGCATGCTGCAACCCAGGCCAACGTGGAAACCTTGCGGAGTCGAGGCGTCACAGTCCTGGAGCCTGCCAGCGGCCGCCTGACCGGTGCCGATTCCGGTCCGGGCCGCTTGCCCGAACCTGAGGCCATTTTCACGGCCGCCATGGCGTTGGCTGAGGCCACCACGGAGGCGGATTCACCCAAGGCTGTCCCGGCAACACATGCCTCCCTCGCGGGCCGAACGGTGACGATTTCGGCTGGTGGTACCAGGGAAGCGTTGGACCCGGTGCGTTTCCTGGGTAACCGTTCGTCAGGAAAACAAGGTGCGGCCCTGGCCGCGGCCGCGCTGGCCGCCGGTGCCACGGTCCGTTTCCTTGCCGCGCACATGGACGTCGAGCCGCCTGCCGGCGTCGAGCTCGTCCGCGTTGAATCAGCCTTGGAACTGCGTGAGGCAGCGCTGAAAGCGGCGGTGGATTCCGACGTCGTTATTATGGCTGCGGCTGTAGCGGATTTCCGTCCCGCAGAGGTTTCGGACACCAAGATCAAAAAGGTCGACGGCGAGGACGCGCCCTTGGTGCGCCTGGTTCGCAACCCGGACATCCTGCATGAGCTCGTCGAACGGCGTAACGCCGAGAGTGGCCAGCAGCTGATCGTAGGTTTTGCCGCCGAGACTGGTGATGCCCACGGCGACGTTCTGGAGCATGCCACGGCGAAACTCAAGCGTAAGGGCTGCGACCTCCTGGTGGTCAACCACGTCGGGGTTGGCCGCGTCTTCGGCCAGGACGACAACTCCGTAGTGATCCTTTCCGGCCATGGTGCCGAACCGCAGTCGGCGTCCGGATCCAAGTCTGACGTCGCTGCGGCCGTTATTGATCGGGTAGGCGCCGAGTTGGCCAGGGTTTTTCCGGCTCCGTAACATCTACCGGCGGTAGCCTCCGCCCCCAATTCTTAGCAAAGGGACACACGGCAGATGCCGCCGCCCCGCAACACAGTAAGGTGGTCGAGTGACTTTACCGCTGCACCATGAACACCATGGCACCCCATCCAAGCTCCGGCTCTTCACTTCAGAGTCGGTCACTGAAGGGCACCCGGACAAGATCTGCGATCAGATCAGCGATGCCATCCTGGATGGGCTCCTGGCTGCCGATCCTGAATCCCGCGTTGCCGTCGAGACCATGGCCACCACCGGCCTGGTCCACGTGGCCGGTGAGGTAACCACTGACGCTTACGTCGAGATACCGCAGATTGTCCGCGAGACCATTCTTGGCATTGGCTACGATTCTTCCGCCAACGGTTTCGACGGTGCCCGCTGTGGCGTCTCGGTGTCCATCGGGCAGCAGTCCAACGACATCGCCGGCGGCGTCTTCAACTCCCTTGAGGCACGTGAAGGCCGCCAAGAGGACGACTACGATCTCCAAGGTGCGGGCGATCAGGGCATCATGTTCGGCTACGCCAGCGATGAGACTGCGTCCTACATGCCGACGCCCATCTGGCTTGCCCACCGTTTGTCGGAGCGCCTCACCGAGGTCCGCAAGAGCGGCGAACTTGCGTACCTCCGTCCGGATGGCAAGACGCAGGTCACGGTAGGGTACGACGGCGACCGCCCGGTTTCGGTTGAAACGGTAGTGATTTCCAGCCAGCACGCCGAAGACGCGAGCCTGGAGCAACTGCGTGCCGACCTCGCAAGCCACGTCATCGATCCTGTTCTGGCCGCATCCAACCTTGACATCTCCCATGTAGCCAACATCCTGAACCCGGCGGGTGCCTTCGTGATCGGCGGCCCGGTTGGCGATGCTGGTCTCACTGGTCGCAAGATTATTGTCGATACCTATGGCGGGTTCTCCCGGCATGGTGGAGGCGCCTTCTCCGGCAAGGACCCTTCCAAGGTAGATCGTTCGGCTGCCTACGCCATGCGCTGGGTTGCCAAGAACGTGGTAGCTGCAGGTCTGGCCAAGCGCGCGGAGATCCAGATTGCCTACGCCATTGGCCAGGCCCGTCCGGTGGGAACGTACGTAGAGACCTTCGGCACGGAAACTGTTGACCCGGCCCGCATCGGTGAGGCCATCAACGAGCTCTTCGATCTCCGTCCCCGGGCCATCATCGACGCCTTGGACCTCAAGCGTCCCATTTACACCAAGACGGCGGCTCACGGCCACTTCGGCCGTGACGAGCCCGACTTCACGTGGGAGCGCCTGGACCGTGTGGCGGACCTGAAGGAATTCTTCAACGCCTGATCTCCCGCTTATCCGCCTGTGCCAGCGGCGTGTTTGTAACTTTGTCGGTGGCCCATGATTGGCTGGAGCCAGAGAGATGCCCGCAGTGGGTCGATCCCGCTGCGGGCATCCTGCGTTCACATGTGGAAAGTCCGCGCAACTGAGTTGGAGGTGAAAGTTGTATGGCCGGACACGAAGCCCAGCCATCGCTGCTTCAACCTTCTTTGCTTCAAGGATTCCCGGACAAGGCTCCCGTCAGTGGACCTCCGCTGGCGGCAGAGAATCCAGTCGCCCGCGTGGTGCTGGAATCCTCCCTGCCACACCTGGATCGGCCCTTCGATTACAGCGTGCCCGCTGACCTCGCTGATTCTGCTGTTCCCGGAGTCCGCGTGAAAGTGAAGTTCAACGGCCAGGAGCTTAACGGCTTCGTGCTGGAACGCGTCGATATTTCGGACGCCGGCCACCCGCTGACCCCGCTTCACAAAGTAATCTCCACGCTGTCGGTTCTGACTCCCCACATCGCTGAGTTGGCTGGAACGGTAGCTGCTCGCTACGCCGGAACCTTGAGCGATGTCCTGCGTACTGCTGTTCCCCCGCGCGTTGCCAAAGTGGAGAAGGAGCTACTCTCCGGAGATGCAGGACGGGAATCGGAGCTTCCGCCAAATTCGCCGGACGCCTATGCCTGGGGTTCCTACTCAAACGGAGCCCCGTACCTCCATCACCTGGCCGCTGGCGGCTCGCCCAAGGCTGTCCTCACGGCGTTGCAGGGATTCGGCCCCGACGGGTGGCCTTCGCTGGTTGCCTCGGCTGTGGCGGCAGTCCGGGCTTCCGGCCGTGGTGCCGTGGTGGTCGTCCCCGATTACAGGGATCTCGAACAGCTTGAGGCGGCCCTCGCCAAAGTCCTGCCAGCGGGTGACGTCGCACGGCTGACTGCTGACGACGGTCAAACTCCCCGCTACAGAAGTTTCCTCCGAATCCTGACTGGCGAAGCGCAGGTAGCTATCGGCACACGTTCCGCCGCCTATGCGCCTGTCCGGGAGTTGGGCCTCGTAGTCTGTTGGGACGACGGTGACGACCTCCACATCGATCAGCGGGCTCCCTATGCGCACACGCGCGAAGTGCTGCTCCTGCGGGCCGAGCAGGAGAACGCAGCCTGCCTGATGGCATCCCACAGCCGCAGCACTGAACTCCAGCGCCTGGTTGAAATGCAATGGGCTGTGCCGATCGAGGCGCCGCGAACGGTCATTCGCTCCACTGTTCCGCGCGTCCTGAACACAGCTGACAGCTTTGAGCAGGAACGTGATCCCCTGGCCCGGATTGCACGTTTGCCCGGAGCAGCATGGCGTGCGGCCAAGGAAGGCCTCGAACATGGCCCTGTGCTGGTGCAGGTTGCACGTGCTGGCTACGCGCCCTCTTTGGCTTGCGAGACGTGCCGGGAACTGGCCCGCTGCAACAACTGCCAAGGACCGCTGGCCATCTCCAGCAGTTCCGCCATGCCGCTTTGCCGCTGGTGTTCCACGCCGGCGCCGCAGTGGCGATGCAACCATTGCAACGGCACCCACCTGCGCCGTAGTGCGACAGGAGCTGTGCGAACGGCGGAGGAACTAGGGCGGGCTTTTCCTGGAAAAACGGTTATCACCTCGTCGGGGGAGAACATCAAGGCAACGGTGCCTGATGCTCCGGCATTGGTCGTTGCTACAGTTGGCGCCGAACCCGTGGCTCCCCAAGGGTACGCAGCGGCGTTGCTTCTGGATGGCAATTCATTGCTCCGCCGGGAAAACCTGCGGGCCGGTGAGGACACTGTTCGGCGGTGGTTCAACGCTGCGTCCCTGGTGAGACCCTCCAACCAAGGTGGCTTGGTCATCATCACGGCAGACGACACAACCGCTACCGGAGCCCTGCTGCGCTGGGACGCACCGGGCTACGCGTCGCGTGAACTGGCACTCCGGAAGGAACTCCAGCTTCCCCCGGCAGTGCGGGTAGCTTCAGTGACCGGGCCAAGGGCCGACGTCGCGCTTTTTTCCAGTACCTTCGAGGCAAGCGTCAAGCTGAAATCAGGTACAAAGCTCCGTAGCGCCGGTCCGGCGCCACTTCAGCTGTTCTCCGGTGGTACGCAAGCCCCTGGAAGCGAGGCTGAGGCAGACGTCCGTACCCTCTACTTCATTCCTTACGCAGACGCCGCAGACGCAACCCGTGCCATGCGTGCCGTCAAGGCAGCGAATGCGGCGAAGCGCACAGCCGGCCCGGTTCAGCTGCGGCTCGACGGCGTGGACGTCTTGTAGCGCTTACGAAGCGCCACAACCTCTTCTGCCGCAGCCAGCAACTGCCGGGCGGATTCGTCCCAGTTGAAGTCTCCAGCACGTTCCACGGACCTCCGGGAACGTTCTTGCCACAATCTGTCATCGCCCAAGGCAGTGACAGCCGCAGCGAACTCCGAGGGCGATTCGGGGTCAACATAGCTGACCGCATCGGCGCCCACTTCCCGGAAAATTGGAATGTCGCTGGCGATAACAGGAGTTCCCAGTGACATCGCCTCTACCAGGGGCAAGCCATATCCCTCGGCCCGGGACAAGCTGATGAGTGCAGTCGCCCTGGTCAAAAGCTCTTCATATTCCGCGTCTGTTACACCGTTGTGGAACTGGACCCTTGCACCGTGGGGGACCATGGCCTCCAGTTCCGCCCGACGCTGGGGCGTAATCCGGCTGAGCAAGTGCAGTGTGTAATCGGGCAGGCCTGCCATTCCCCGAATCATGGTTTCCACGTTCTTGTAAGGCATGAACGAACCCATGTACAGCAGGGTTTTGTCCGACCCGGCCGAAGGATCGCGGGGGGTTTGGCCGGGCTGCGGGGCATTGCCAACGATCCGGACGGGGCGGCGGGTCAAGGTGTACTTCGCCATCAAAGCCTCTGTGGTCCTGCTGATGGTAGCCACCACGTCAGCCCGGTTCAGCAGCAGGCGCTGCGGCCAGAACGCCTTGTGGTACAGCCTCCAGAGCAGGCGCACCGGAGCCGGAAGGAAACCCGGGGGAGCGGGGTGTTCGTAATAGATGAGATCGTGCAGCGTCAGGATAAGGCCATACTTCCGCCCCAGGGTTCCCATGGTCTGCATCGGGCACACCACCACATCCGCGCCCAAGGGATTGACCTTGGCGGCAACGAACAGCTCACGTGGGGACAGCGGGCTGTTGACCATCACATAGGGCACATCGGGTAGCAACGCGAGTTGGCGTTTGTCATTGATGAGCATGGTGACATCCGCAATTTTGGATGTTGCTGCAATGAGGCTTGAACCGTACCGGCTGATGCCATCGTGGTGGTCCGTCCTGGTGAAGCGGGCGTCGATGACAATTTTCACGCGGGGTGTTCCTCCAGGAAGGTGCGGATAGCTGCGGCAGCCGGGGCCGGCGTCTCGTAATGGATCAAATGCCCGACGTCGGGAATCACTTCCAGCGTGGCTTCGGGAAGGCGCTCCATCAGTTTGTGCTGGTTGGGCAAGGTGGCGATCTCGTCTTTTTCGCCGGCTATAAGCAGTACGGGAAGGCGTAACTCCCCTGCGACGTCTGCCACAGTGCCCGACACGGATGCCTTGAAGGATTCGAGCAAGCTCCTTCGGTCCGCGAAGGCGCTAAAGTAGGCGTCGTGCTGGCCGTGAATGAAGCGGCGCAGGTCTTTGTCCTTGGTCTTGGCCATGGTGATACTCATGACCCGGACAATGGCGCGGTTGCGCAGGAGGGCAAGTCCGAGGCGCTTTGGAAGCTTGGCGGACACTTGGTAGTAAAACACCGCGAGCATGGTCATGATCCCCTTGGGACCCTCCAAAGCGGGTGCGGCGATGGGGTTGATCAGGATCAATGGATAAATGGCGCCGGGATTCCGGGCCGCAAAATGGCTCGCGACGATGGAGCCAAACGAGTGGCCCAGCAGCACGGTCTTGGGGCCCAGGCCCAGTGCGGCCATGAAACCGGAGATGAAATGGCCGTAACGCTCAACCGTGTGTTCGTCGTCACGGAAAGGATCTGAACTGCCAAACGCAGGGAGGTCCGGCATGATAATCCGCATGTCCGGAAGCAGGTCCGCTACACGGAGTAATCCATGGTGGTCACCCCTAAAACCGTGAATGACCAAAATCGTGCGGGTATCCTGCGTGGGTTTGACGGGTTCGTATGTCCAATAAGCTACTTTGCTGCCATCGACGTCCACGTCGGAGGCAACGGTACGTCCCGGCAGGGACTTGCTGAAGAACTCAATCGGGGCATCTGCACCTTCAGGGGTGTGCGCGGTGTCCACTTTTTCCATTCGGCCGTTCCTAATTCACGTTGTCCGGGTGCGAGCCCGTGCGGTGGTGGCGTTCAAGCGCGGCCATGCCGTCCATGTCTGCTGCCTCCAGTTCGAAGTCGAAAACAGCAAAGTTCTCTTTGATCCGACCAGCGGAGCTGGCTTTCGGAATCACGAGGTTCCCAAGCTGGAGATGCCACCGGATGATGATCTGGGCGGGGGTCCTGCCGTACTTTTCAGCCAAGTCCACGATCGCGGGGTCGGCCAGGACCTGTCCACGACCCAGTGGACTCCATGCTTCGGTTCGGATCCCGAGTTGTTCGTGCAGTGTCCGCAGCCTGGCCTGCTGAAGCCAAGGGTGCAGCTCGATCTGATTAACGGCTGGGACCACTTCGGCTTTCTGCATGAGTTCTTCCAAGTGCCCGGGCTGGAAATTCGAAACTCCTATGGCCCGCACTTTGCCTTCCCTGTAAAGGGTTTCCATGGCTTTATAGGTCTCTACGAAGAGGCCTCGGCCGGCACATGGCCAGTGGATGAGGTAGAGGTCCACGTAGTCCAATCCGAGGTTGGCCATGGATGAATCGAAAGCGCGAAGCGTGGAGTCGTAGCCGTGGTCGTCATTCCAGACCTTGGTGGTGACAAAGACGTCTTCACGGGTCAGGGCGTGCACTGATTCTCCCGAACCACCCGTGGCGAGGTTTGCCTCGTTGGCGTCGCCGACTGCACCACCGATCGCACGGCCTACGCCTACCTCATTGCGATACATGGCCGCGGTATCGAACCGCCGATAGCCTTCGCCGAGGGCGGTGCTCACCAAAGCCTCAGCTTCTTTTGGGGGCACCTTATAGAGTCCGAATCCCAAGCGGTCCATCATCACGCCATTGTTCAGGGTCAACCGGGCCGGGAATCTCATATCAACGACTCTACCCATTCCGCGGCGGAATGCCTCAGGACTGGCCATTGAAACTCACCAAGCGGCGCGCAGAGGCCTCATCAAGGATGAGGTCCGTGGCAAGTCCGGCTGCCAAGGCGCCCTGCAGGCCGTTGATTTTGGAGGCGCCGGAAACGACGCAAATCCGGCGCCGTACTTGCCGCAACTGTTCATGGCTTGGCCCCGTGGACCGTTCGTTCAGCGTAATGCCGTCAGATGATCCATCACTGCGGAAGAAGACCGTGGCGACGTCGCCCACTACGTCGTCGGCAGCCAACATGTTGAGGTCTCGTTCGTCGAGGTAGCCGCCAGCGTACACATGGCTTGGATAGTCCGAATCTACGGATCCAACACCGAAAATAGCGATGCTCATGCGCGCCTGCAGATCCAGGATGCGTTGAACGCTGCGCTCATTCCACATGGCCGTCTTGGTCGCTGCGTGATCAAAAAACGCGGGCACCGGAAATTGTTCCACCCGCGCTCCATAGGCGCTGCCAAAGCGCCGCATGATGTCGCTCGCATAGGTGATGCCGGTTGTTTGCATGTTCCCGGCGCCGTTGAGTTGGACAACGATGGTGTCGTGCGTGACCTTCCTGGTCAGGTGCCGGCTCACAGCGCTTAGCGTTGCACCCCAGGCAATGCCAATGATGGCATTGGAATCCACCAGGGGTCCTATGGTCCGCGCTGCCTGCATGGCAACGCGGTCCAGCGTCTCCGCCTCGTTCAAGGTGTCCAGCACCGGCACCACGTGGACGTCCACTTTGAATTTGTCGCGGATCTGGCTCTCCAACTCGGGAGCGGTGTCAAACGGGCTGCGGATCTGGACCTGGACCAGACCTGTTTCCCGGGCGGAAGACAACAGCCTGGAGACGGTGGAGCGAGAGGTCCTGAGCTCCCGCGCGATCGCGTCCATGGTCAGGTCCTGCAGGTAATACATTTGTGCGGCCCGGAGGGCATCCGAGTGACGTGAGCGTCCCATCTCATTTCCTTACTGCACGTTTGTGCAAATAGCTTGACTCCATTTTCCACCTTCGCCAGATTAGTGGTGAAAGGTGCAGCGAACGTAACGCCGCGCACAAACCAAGCCCAAGGGAGCAGTTTTGGGACACAACAGGATTTCCGGTACCTCCTCTGATGCGCACAGGCGTGAATCTGTAACCGCCTTGCGGGAGCGGCCTTCGGCGAAAGTACTCATTATCGGTGGCGGTATCAACGGCGTAGGAACCTTCCGGGACCTCGCCCTGCAGGGCATTGACGTCGCGCTCGTGGAGCGTGGGGACTACTGCCAAGGAGCCAGCGGTGCATCGTCGCACATGATCCATGGCGGCATTCGATACCTGGAGAACGGTGAGTTCCGCCTTGTCCAGGAATCAGTGGTGGAGCGCAACCGTCTCCTTCGGATCGCCCCGCACTACGTCAAGCCGCTGCAGACCACCATTCCTATCTTCAGCACCTTCTCGGGAATCCTGTCCGCGCCCATGCGCTTCCTCACCCACAAGCAGGGCAAACCGAACGAACGCGGCGCCTTCCTCATCAAGCTCGGCTTGAGCATGTACGATTTCTTCTCCCGTGACGGCGGCAGCGTCCCCCGGCACCAGTTCCGCGGCAAGGACAAGGCTTTGGCGGAGCTACCCAAGCTGCACCCGGGAATCAAATACGCGGCAACCTACTTTGACGCGTCGGTCCACAACCCTGAACGGCTCACCCTGGACGTGCTTCAGGATGGTGAGAAGGCCGGAAGCGGCGGTGGCCTCCCTGGCGGGACGGCCCGCGCCAGCAACTACGTCTCACTGATTTCCATGGGCACCGATGGAGTGCGGCTCCGCGATGAATTGAGCGGCAAGGAATTCGACTTCCAGGCCGACGTCATCGTCAACACCACAGGCGCATGGGTGGACCTCACCAACCAGGCCATGGGAGCCGCCAGCCAGTTCATGGGCGGCACCAAAGGTTCGCACATCGTGCTGGACCACCCTGAACTGCTGGCCGCCTGCAACGGCCGGGAGATCTTCTTCGAACACACCGACGGCCGTATCGTCCTTATTTACCCCATGGGGGACCGGGTGTTGGTCGGCACCACGGACGTTGACGCCGACATGTCAGAGGACGCCGTCTGTACAGAATCCGAAATCGACTACTTCTTCGAGCTGATCGGCCACGTCTTCCCGAGCATCACAGTGGATCGTGGCCAGATCGTGTACAGCTTCGCTGGGGTCCGCCCCCTGCCGCGTCACGACGCCACCCAGCCGGGATTCGTCTCAAGGGACTACAGGATCGAGCGCAGCGTCCGCTCCGGCGAAGGTGCCATGGCGACGCCAGGCGGTAAGGCCGCCGTCGTACTCAGCTTGGTAGGTGGCAAATGGACCACCTTCCGGGCGCTTGCCGAACACATGACCAACGACGTCCTGCGCGAACTGGGTCAGGAACGGAAAGTTTCGACGGCGAAACTCGCCATCGGCGGTGGCGCCGGCTTCCCTGCCACGGAACAAGGCGAGCAGGAGTGGATCAAGAAGCACATGGGGCCGGGCTTGGACGCCGATCGCGTGGCTGGGCTCCTGACCCGGTATGGAACGCGGGCAGAGGCGGTCATCGATTACCTCAACGCCGGACACGACTCGCCCCTTCGTTCCACCCGGGAACTCAGTGTTCGCGAGTTGGCCTTCATGGCTGAGCACGAGCAGATCGGGCACCTCGTGGATGTACTCATCCGACGGACGTCCCTGGCGTTCCGGGGGCTTGTGACCGGCGAGTTGCTGAATGAAATTGCTGCGGCATTGGCTGAACCACTTGGTTGGGATGCCGCTGTCCGTGAGGCTGAAATCCGCCACGCCCAGGAAGTCCTGCAGCGGTTCCACAAGGTTGACGTCCACAGTCTCGTAGCCTGAGGACGACTGCACAAAATGCTGACCGTCCACCTTCTCAGAGGGGACGGAAAACGGGGTAGGTGAGCCCCTTGGGGCCCACTACACCGGGGTGGTTGCGGAAAACGGAACCGTCCCAACAGCCTTTTCAACCCGCGAGGAGGCTGACAACAGAAAAATGAGGAGTCAAAGATGTCTCTTGGAATAGTTTTCCTTTCCGAAGTATTCGGAACCATGATGCTGACCCTGTTGGGTTGTGGCGTCGTGGCCAACGTTGCGCTCAAAGGCACCAAGGGCAACAACGGTGGATTCTTGATGGTGACGTGGGGCTGGGGTATTGCGGTCTTCGCGGGCGTTTTCGTGGCCGCAAAGTCCGGTGCGCACCTGAACCCCGCTGTCACCTTGGGCCTGCTTGTGAAGGGAAGCAAGGAATACGCGCCCGATGTCAGCGTCGACTTCGCGTCCACATTGACGTACTTCGGCGGCGAACTGCTCGGTGCATTCCTGGGCGCCGTTG
Organism: Paenarthrobacter sp. RAF54_2; assembly: GCF_052113945.1. Lineage (NCBI taxonomy): Bacteria > Bacillati > Actinomycetota > Actinomycetes > Micrococcales > Micrococcaceae > Paenarthrobacter > Paenarthrobacter sp. RAF54_2. Next base: position 62,649 of record NZ_JBFRDV010000018.1, on the reverse strand, counting down.
TTTGCTGGCTCGCTTACAAGCAGCACTTTGATGAGGAGCCGCTGGCAGCCAACAAACTGGGAACGTTCTCCACCGGTCCTGCCATCCGGTCAACCCCGTGGAACCTCATCACCGAAATCATTGGCACGTTCGTCCTGGTCTTCGTCATCCTGACTTTTGGCGGCACCCCCTCGGGCCTTGGGCCGTTGGCTGTGGCGCTGCTGGTGGTCGGTATCGGCGTCTCCATCGGTGGACCGACCGGTTACGCCATCAACCCGGCACGTGACCTGGGTCCCCGCATCGCACACGCCATCCTCCCCATCAAGGGGAAGGGCTCCAGCGACTGGGCCTACTCCTGGATCCCGGTCGTCGGGCCCCTTGTTGGCGGTACCCTTGCCGGCCTCGTGGGCCTCTGGGTGCCGGCCATCATGCCCTCAGTCGCTGGCTGATTCATGGACACGCTGTCCTGAACAAATCACTCACACTCATCCGCATACCGTATAAAACCACTGAGACAAGGACGTCACCATGAATCAATACGTCATCGCCATCGACCAGGGCACCACCAGCTCCCGAGCCATCGTCTTTGACCACACGGGCAATATTGTGTCAACGGGACAGATGGAACACGAGCAGATCTTCCCGCAGGCAGGCTGGGTTGAGCACAACCCCGCCGAGATCTGGAACAACACCCGCGAGGTCATTGCCTCCGCCCTGTCCAAGGCGAACCTGACACGGCACGACATCGCCGCCGTCGGTATTACCAACCAGCGCGAAACCGCAGTGGTCTGGGACAAGAACACGGGCGAGGCCGTTTACAACGCCATCGTCTGGCAGGACACGCGCACCCAGCCGATTGTGGACGAGCTTGCCAAGGATGGTGGACCTGAACGGTTCAAGCAGAAGGTTGGCCTCCCGCTGGCCACCTACTTCTCAGGGACCAAGATCAAATGGATCCTGGACAACGTCGACGGCGCCCGCGAACGCGCCGAAGCCGGTGATCTGTTGTTTGGAAACACCGACGCCTGGGTTCTCTGGAACCTGACTGGTGGAGTCGACGGCGGCGTGCACGTCACCGATGTCACCAACGCGTCCCGCACTCTGTTCATGGACCTTGAGACGCTGCAATGGGACCAGGAAATCCTTGATGTCTTCGGCGTCCCGGCCTCCATGATGCCCGCCATCAAGTCCTCCTCCGAGGTCTACGGACACGTCCACACCTCCCAGTTGCTGCGCGAAACTCCGGTGGCCGGCATTCTCGGCGATCAGCAGGCAGCAACGTTCGGCCAAGCAGCATTCCAGGCCGGCGAAGCGAAAAACACCTACGGCACCGGCTGCTTCCTGATCTTCAACACGGGCGAAGAGATCGTCCACTCGAAGAACGGCCTGCTCACCACGCTGGGATACAAGCTGGGCGACAACAAGCCGCACTACGCACTTGAAGGCTCGATCGCCGTCACCGGCTCATTGATCCAGTGGCTTCGTGACAACCTCGGCATGATCAGTTCCGCTCCGGAGGTCGAAGACCTGGCAGCCGCAGTGCAGGACAACGGAGGCGTCTACATCGTCCCCGCCTTCTCGGGCTTGTTCGCTCCATACTGGAGGGCTGACGCGCGTGGCGCCATTGTGGGGCTCACCCGCTTCGCCAACAAGGGCCACATTGCCCGTGCTGCCCTCGAGGCCACTGCGTTCCAGACCCGCGAGGTACTGGACGCCGTCAACGCCGACTCGGGCGTTCCCCTCACCGAACTGAAGGTCGACGGCGGAATGGTCGCCAACGAGGCACTCATGCAATTCCAGGCAGACATCCTCGGCGTACCCGTAGTCCGCCCGAAAGTGGTTGAAACCACGGCCCTGGGCGCTGCATACGTCGCCGGCCTGGCTGTTGGATTCTGGAAGGACCTGGGCGAACTCAGCGCCAACTGGGGCGAGGACAAGCGCTGGGAGCCGCAGTTGCCCACAGAGGAGCAGGAGCGCCAGTTGCGGCTTTGGAAGAAGGCCGTAACCAAATCCATGGATTGGGTCGACGAAGACGTGAAGTAAGGCCAGCGACATGACGCCTTAGCTGTTATGGGGGCCCCGCCCGCTACGCGGACGCCCGAAGCCGCTCCCGGGCCCCCATAACAGCACGGCGTCAATTAAGCCGGCCTTCTGTAAGCCGGCCGCTGCGCCGCCAACCATGATTTGTCGGCGAGTGGAAGGATGATCGTGCGCTATTGTAGATCTATGCGTGCGATCCTTCTGCTTAGCTAGCCGCCCGGCCATCAACTGCCGAGCGGCCGCCCCTCCATTGTCGAGGGGCTTTTGTGTGTCCGGGGCTTACCTGGGGCGCAGCAGGAGGCAAAACCGCCATCGAAGAACAGAAGAGGGCAGCAGTGAGCGTTCAGCCGGAGACAGAGACCGGAACAGCACAGACAGCCGCAGCTGGAGCGCCTGAAGAAGGCGTCTACAGCTTCGCCGCGATGGAAGCCAAGTGGCCGCAGGTCTGGGAAGACCTCAAGGTGTTCACCCCGCTTGACGACGGTTCGCGGGAGCGTCGCTACGTGCTGGACATGTTTCCCTACCCCTCCGGTGACCTTCACATGGGCCATGCCGAGGCCTTTGCCATGGGCGATGTCGTCGCACGTTACCTGCGCCAGAAGGGCTTCGACGTCCTGCACCCCATTGGCTGGGACTCTTTTGGCCTACCTGCTGAGAACGCGGCGATCAAGCGCAACGCCCACCCCAGCGAGTGGACCTACGCCAATATCGACACACAGGCAGCTTCATTCAAGCGCTACGCCATTTCGGCTGACTGGTCCCGGCGCCTGCACACGTCCGACCCCGAGTACTACCGTTGGACCCAGTGGCTGTTCAAGCGCTTCTACGAGCGTGGCTTGGCGTACCGCAAGGACTCGCCCGTTAACTGGTGTCCCAAGGACCTCACCGTCCTCGCGAACGAGCAAGTCGTTAACGGTGCCTGCGAACGCTGTGGCACTCCCGTCACCAAGAAGTCGCTGAACCAGTGGTACTTCAAGATCACCGACTATGCCGACCGCCTGCTCGAGGACATGGACCAGTTGCAGGGCCATTGGCCCGAGCGCGTGCTGGCCATGCAGCGGAACTGGATTGGCCGCTCCGAGGGTGCCCATGTCCGCTTTGTCATTGAAGCTACCCAGGACAGGGCCGAGCGCGAAGTCACAGTCTTCACCACGCGTCCGGACACCCTCTACGGCGCGACCTTCTTCGTTGTTGCTGCCGATGCACATTTGGCCCTTGACCTCGTCACTCCCGAGCATCATGACGAACTCATGGCATACCGGGAAAAGGTCAAGGCCCTCTCCGAGATCGAGCGCCAGTCCACGGAACGCGAGAAGACCGGTGTGTTTACCGGACGCTACGCGATCAATCCGCTCAACGGTGAGAAGCTCCCTGTGTGGGCAGCCGATTACGTTCTGGCCGACTACGGCACCGGAGCCATCATGGCCGTTCCCGCGCACGACCAGCGCGACCTCGATTTCGCCAAGGCTTTCGGCCTGCCCGTTCGCGCCGTACTGGATACCGGCGATGAAGACCCCGCCGAGACCGGGGTTGCCACCGCGGGCGAAGGAACGCTCAAGAACTCAGGCGACCTGGATGGCCTGCCCAAGTCCGAAGCCATCCCGGCTGCCATCGGCATTCTGGAGAAGCTGGGAACCGGCGAAAAGTTCGTGAACTTCCGCCTGCGTGACTGGCTGTTGAGCCGCCAGCGTTTCTGGGGTACGCCCATTCCGATCATCCACTGTGCCGAATGTGGTGAAGTGCCCGTCCCGGACGACCAACTCCCCGTGAAGCTGCCCGAGAACCTCCGTGGCGAGGCGCTGGCTCCGAAGGGGACCTCCCCGCTGGCTGCCGCCGTCGAATGGGTCAATGTGGAGTGCCCCAACTGTGGCCGCGCAGCCCAGCGCGATACCGACACCATGGACACTTTCGTGGATTCGTCCTGGTACTTCCTGCGTTTCGTTTCGCCGGACTACACCGAAGGTCCCTTTGATCCCGAAAAGATCAACAATTGGATGCCCGTCGGCCAATACGTGGGCGGCGTCGAGCATGCGATCCTGCACCTGCTCTATGCCCGCTTCTTCACCAAGGTCATCAAGGACATCGGCCTGATTGAGGCAAGCGAGCCCTTTAGCGCGCTGCTCAACCAGGGCCAGGTCCTCAACGGTGGCAAGGCCATGAGCAAGTCACTCGGCAATGGCGTGGACCTTGGCGAGCAGTTGGACAAGTTCGRCGTGGACGCCGTACGCCTGACCATGGTCTTCGCCTCCCCGCCGGAGGACGACGTCGACTGGGCTGACGTTTCGCCGTCCGGCTCGGCGAAGTTCCTGGCCCGTGCCTGGCGCCTCGGCCAGGACGTCAGCAGCGAGCCCGGCGTCGATCCTGCCACCGGCGACCGCGCCCTGCGAACTGTCACCCACAAGACCATCGCGGATGCGGCTGAAYTGCTGGACAACAACAAGTTCAATGTCGTGGTGGCACGCCTCATGGAGTTGGTCAACGCGACGCGAAAGACCATCGACTCCGGAGCAGGCGGAGCAGACCCCGCCGTGCGTGAGGCCGTCGAGGCCGTTGCAGTGATCCTGAGCCTTTTCGCTCCGTACACGGCAGAGGATCTCTGGAACACGCTGGGACATCCTGCCTCAGTGGCCAATGCCGGCTGGCCGAAGCACGACGACGCCCTGCTCGTGCAGGAAACCGTCACCGCCGTTGTTCAGGTACAGGGGAAGGTCCGCGACCGGTTGGAAGTATCGCCGGATATCAGCGAGGACGAACTCCGCGAACTCGCACTCTCGTCCGAAAATGTTCAGCGCGCCATGGATGGCCGTGGCATCCGCACCGTGATCGTCCGGGCGCCTAAACTGGTGAACATCGTCCCCGCCTAAACGAGGCACTTAACAGGGACTTTACGGCCGCCGGCATTGTGCCGGCGGCCGGTCACCTTTGTTGGAGGTTGCGTGCCCGAGCGAGAACCACCTGCCTGGATATGGCTCAAGGAACGGCTGTCCCGCCTCCGGCAGCCCGCGCTCCCGGTTCCCGTCGCCGATGAGGCGCTTCCCGCTGTCGTAAAGACTGCTGTAGTAACAGATTCTGCAGCTGCCCTGCCGGCTGACTGGGTTGCAGCATTTGCTGCGGACGGCCGTCTGGCCGTCGTTCCCATGCCTGTCATGGTGGGAAGCGAGATCTATGGTGAGGGCGAAGACGATATCACCGAGACGTTGGCCGTTGCCTTGGCATCGGGTGCATCAGTGAAGACGTCCCGCCCCTCACCCGGTCAGTTTGAACAGGCATATCGCGCCGCTCAAAGTCGCGGCTTCGAAGCGGTAGTGTCGATCCATATTTCCTCTGAATTGTCAGGAACCGCCGATGCTGCACGCTTGGCTGCAGCCCGGGTTGATATCCCCGTGGAGGTGCTCGACTCCCGCACCGTCGGCATGGCACAAGGCATGGGTGTGCAGAGCGCGGTAGTGGCAGCGGCCGCTGGCCAGTCCGCAGCTGAAGTTCGTGCTTTCGCGGAGAAGCGCATGGAGCGAACCAAGGTTTATTTCTACGTTCCCAGCCTTGAGCAGCTAAGGCGCGGGGGTCGCATTGGAGCGGCAGCATCGCTGCTGGGGACAGTGCTGGCCATCAAGCCAATACTCGCGGTCGACGGCGGAAGGATCGTTCCACTGGAAAAGGTCCGTTCCGCTGTCCGGGCCGTTGCCCGGCTCGAGGAGATCGTGGCCGCTGATGTTGCTTCAAGACCTGCTGGTCAGCAACGGTTGGCGGTTCATCATTTCGGTAACCAGTCAGAGGCCGAAGCGTTGGCAGAACGCCTGCGGGATAAATGCCCGGACTGTCCACCACCGCAGATCAGCGCCCTGCCGGCAGTCCTCGCTGCGCACGCGGGCTTGGGCGTTCTGGCGGTCATCGTGGGGGAGAGCAGTACGCCCGCGTGAGCTTATCCACATAGGCTAAGACCCCCACTGAGTTCCCATCGCGTCGGTCGTAGGCTCGAATCATGCCACGCTGGAATCGGGATGGATCCCCAGACGCCGCAGCGCTGGCAGCCAGGCGACGCTTTGCCTCGGGACTGAACCCTCCAGAGGGTCCCGCTCCCTTGCTTTCCATCCCTCCATTGGACCAGGCCGTTCCGGACGAAGTGACTACCGATCTCCTCCATGGTCAAGAGACGATGACGGTGCGGACTCGGTGGCGAACGTCGTGGAGGGTAGCGGTTGCCGTTTTCGTTGTTGGTGCAGCATGCGCAGCATGGTTCCTTATTCAGGCGACTACTGGCCAGCCCACTATGGAGCCCTTGAGTCAGTCGGTATCGGCTGGAACAGTGCCCGAGAGTGGGGAGCCTGAATCGACTCGATCGGCGACGCCGCCACAAGACATGAAGATGCTGTTGGTCCACGTTGCCGGGGCAGTGCAGAAACCCGGTGTCGTTTCGCTTCCCGAGGGAAGCCGGGTCTTTCAGGCGATCGATGCTGCAGGCGGCGCAACTGCCAGCGCTGACCTAAATGGTCTCAACCTCGCAGAAGTAGTCACAGATGGGGCAAAGATCCATGTTCCTGCCGCGGGGGAGGCGTCAGGGGGAGGGACGTCTCAGGAAACCGGACCCGCGAACGGCGCAGGTGGGGCAGCGGAAACCAAGGCCAGCCCGGGATCCGGAGGCACAAAGGTCAACATCAACACTGCCTCCGTGGAAGAACTCGGGACACTGCCAAGGGTGGGTCCGGTGACAGCACAGCGCATCGTGGACTGGCGCAAAGAGCACGGAGCGTTTGCCTCAGTGGATGAGTTGGATGCCATTGACGGCATCGGGCCCAAGCTTATGGAGTCGCTCCAGGATTTGGTGACGGTGAAGGGTGGCTGAGGATTTAGAGCGCGATCTGTTGCTGAGGCGTCTGGATCTCCGGTTGGTTCCTGCTGTGCTTTTCACGTGGGCCGCTGCACTGGCTGGCAGTGTTCTCACAGCTGCGTGGTCGGCGACTATTGGCGCAGTCCTTGCCGCTGCCGCCAGCGCCCTGCTGTTTCATTCGCGTCTGCGGGCAACCGCGGCTTCACGTGCCAGGACAGTTCCGGCTACTCTCGCCCTGGCCTGCGTACTTGGTGCTGTGGCGGCTGGGCATTGTGCTTTGGCTGCCGGAAAGCGGGACCAAGGTCCCCTCGGGGCCGCCGTCGACGCCGACGCCGGTGTGGTCATCCAGGTCCGGGTCACAGGCAGCCCTTCTGCTGTACCGCAGCCCGGGCATTCCAGCAATACCCGATGGTCGGTTCCGGCGAACCTGGTCAGCCTTACCACCGAAGGGAACGTAATTCGCGGTTCTGCCTCTCTTATCGTCATTGGTGACGATGCGTGGCAGGACATACGCCCGGGACAGCGTGTGCGAACAACTGGCACACTCAAGGAAGTTCGGCCCGGACAATCAGAAGCGGCGATTCTCACAGCCTCCACCAAACCGGTTGTGTTGGGCTCTGCCTTCGACCTGCAAGACTCGGCCGCCAAGCTGCGCGAGCAGTTACGCGATGCCGCAAGTTGGTTGCCTCCCGATGCTGCGGGGCTGCTGCCAGGCATGGTTACCGGTGATACCAGCGCTCTTCCGGAGAGCCTGGAAGCGGACATGAAAACGACCGGAATGGTGCATTTGACCGCGGTCAGTGGCGCGAATTGCAGCCTCATTTTGGGCGGCTTCATCCTGCTTGCGAGATGCCTCAGACTGGCGCGTCCTCCCGCCGCCGCCTTTGCGGGATGTGGCCTTGGTGCCTTCGTAGTCTTGGTGGGACCGGAGCCCAGTGTCCTGCGGGCAGCCGTGATGGGATTTGTCGGGATGGCTGCGTTGACGGGCGGGTTGCGGGGAAGACCGCTAACTTTCCTATGCCTGGCTACCGTTGTGCTTCTTTTGCTGGATCCCACGCTTGCCAGCAACTTTGGCTTCCTCCTCTCCGTCCTGGCTACGCTTGGCATCGTGCTGCTTGCCAGCCGTATTGCGTCGTGGTTTCCTGACACCATTCCCAAATGGTTGGCCGTGGGAGTGTCCGTGCCCCTGTCCGCGCAGGTGCTGTGTGGACCGGTCATCGCGGCACTCCAACCGCAGTTCTCGCCGTATGCACTCATTGCAAACGTGATCGCTGGTCCGCTTGTGGCTCCCATAACGATTCTGGGGACTCTTTCCGTGCCGCTCTCCGCGATCCATCCCTTGGCAGCGGCGATTCCGATCGCGCTGGCGGGTGGCTGTGCCAGTGGTGTGGCGGGCATAGCGCGGTTCTTTGCCGGATTACCGGGCGCGGCGCTTCCCTGGGCAGAAGGACCGGCAGGCATCGTTGCCATGTCCATCTCTTCGGTGGTTACCGTAGTCGTCGTCTGGACAGCCCTGCATCCTGGCGGCGTGCTTCTGCGGATGAGGGTCCTTCATCACCGGGTGATGGTTGTGTTGGAGCGGCTGGACAACATCGCACGGAGGAAGTAGCGCGCATCATGGTTTTCCTGATGCCGCCGCTTGTGGTCCGCTACTTGATGAGTGCCGCTGCTTGATCCATGAGCGCACCTGCAGCGGCGGCACCCGTTGCATCAGCGTTCTGCCCTGACGCTGTAGCGGTAATCAACACTCCGTCCTTCACGGCGTAAGCGATAAACGTGGACTGCGCCCTGCCATCGGGCAGGCTGATGGCTGTCTTGTACGCCGCGGCGTCAGGCACAGAGCTGACGCCCTCCACCGGCTTCGTTGTCATGGTCATTGATTGCCCCGCCATGGAGAGTGTGATGTTCTCGCAGGCTGCTGCTTGGGACTTGTTGTTCTGGACCGTATTGCGCAGTGCGTCTGCGTCCAAACCAGAGGTCAGGGTTACACCCGTCATCACGCCACCGGCAGTGTCAACTGATGCCCCTCCTGCCGTTGTGGATCCGGCAATGGTCTCCGATGAGCCGAGGGCGCCAAGTGCCTTGCATTCCGCGGGCTCAATGGTCATCAAGGCCAGTAGTTCCTTCATCGGGTTCTCCTGGCTGGACAGTTCCTCGCCGGAGACCGTGGTCAGGCTGGTGCCATCAGCCGCCTTGATCTGCTTGACCAAATCCAGTAGTTCCCCGTTGCTGTACTGTTTCGCCTGTGCTGCCTTCTCACTGGGCTGAGCGGAAGCTGTGTCCGGCGATGTTCCGAGGTCTGAGCATGCACCCAGCGCCATTCCAACGAGTGCTACGACCCCGAGGCCCAGCAGCGATTTCTTGTACATCGGTATCCCCTTACAGGTGCCTGTGGCAGATTTCTTGCTGCCCGCTAACACACACCTAGTAGGAAGATTGTTCGAATCGTGCCGCAGGCGGAGGGAAGATCCACACAGCAGCCAGGTGTTCGACGTTGGGAAGAGTCCGACCGCAACAGCAGTGGCACCACGGCCGCGAAGGCATGGCAGACTTGAAGTCTGCAAAAAATCCGCCGGAAGGAACCATCTGTGGCTGCTGCCCAAAACACCCGGGCCAAGAGCGTCGCTGCGAACAACGTCAGCTGGCGGGACGCGACCCCGGCCGCCGTGGTGCTGATCACGGGCCCGGAGGAGTACCTCGGTATTCGGGCCATGGACCGCATCAGATCCCAAGTGCGGACGGCAACTCCGGATGTTGAACTCAGCAGGCTGAACGCGGGTTCCTACGAGGCCGGGTCATTGGCGATGACCGTGACCCCGTCTCTGTTCGGCGAGGGAAAGCTCATTGAAGTTGAGGGCCTGGAAGCCATGAATGATGCGTTCCTGGCCGACTCTTTGTCGTACTTGGCCCGTCCCGAACAGGATGTGGTTTTGGTGTTGCGCCATGCCGGTGGTGTTCGCGGGAAGAAGCTGCTTGACGCAGTGAAATCGGCTGGATGGCCTGTGATCGATTGCCAGCCTCTTAAGAAGGACGCGGACAAAACTGCGTTTGTTGTCTCGGAGTTCAAAGCCGCTGGTCGCCGGATTGATGGCGAAGCTGTCCAGGCCCTGGTCAATGCAGTGGGAGCCAATCTGTCCGAGCTCGCGGCCGCTTGCAACCAGCTAATTGCTGACGCGACGACAGCCGTGGATGCAGCAACCGTGGAACGTTACTACGGCGGACGCGTCGAGGCCACGGCATTCAAGGTGGCCGATGCCGCGATGGCGGGCAACGGGCCAGTGGCTTTGTCCACCTTGCGGCATGCCCTGTCTACCGGGGTTGATCCTGTTCCCTTGGTGGCTGCGCTTGCGGCAAAGCTGCGCACGTTGGCCAAGGTTGCCGGAGCCCAAGGATCGTCGGCCCACATCGCGAAAAGCCTGGGTATGCAGCCTTGGCTCGTCGAGCAGGCCCAGCGGGACGTCCGTCGCTGGACCCCGGAGGGCCTCATTCGCTCTATACAGGTTGTCGCCGAGGCCGACGCCCAAGTCAAAGGCCTGTCCCGCGATCCTGTGTATGCCGTGGAACACGCGGTAACCGTTATCGCTACCTCCGCGCGGCGGGGTTAAATCCAGCGACGGGGTTAAACCCAAAAGGCCGGCACCCGTGGGCGCCGGCCTTTTGATCAGCTCAGTCGAACTGGAAAAACCTTAGAGTGCGTTGACCTTCTTGGAGATCGCCGACTTGCGGTTTGCAGCGTTGTTCTTGTGAATAACGCCCTTGCTGACAGCCTTGTCCAGCTTCCGGCTGGCAGCAACAAGTGCAGTTGCAGCAGCATCCTTGTCAGCAGACTCAACGGCGTTGGCAACGACGCGGATGGCCGTCTTCAGCTCGGACTTGACGGCGTTGTTACGCAGGCGAGCCTTCTCGTTGGTGAGGATGCGCTTCTTCTGGGACTTGATATTAGCCACGTATGAACTCTCTTTTTAATGCGGAAATGGTCTAGAGGGTTTTCAGGTTGGCCATCGACTGAGCGGCGTGGGGATGCCTATGGCAGCCAACCATGAGTGGCCGTCGACCTGCACGGACACACAGCTATAAAGGATAGCAGAAAGCCGGGCCCAGTGTGGAACGGTGATTAGCTCCAGCCGTGACGATCCCTCAGGGCGCGGGAAACCTCAAGGAACGCTGGCTTGCCGAGGACTGCACCTTCCCGTCGGATCGCCTGGGAGCTCACCCGGATGACGCGGTCAAGCTTGACTTCGCTGGGGCGCCCTTGACGGTCCCATTGCCCCACCCCAACATCAACGTAATCCCCTGCCCGCCTGCCGTTGTCGTGGTCCTTGGATGTCAGCATGAGGCCCAGGAGCCATTCGCCATCCCTGCCAACCAACAGCACCGGGCGGTCCTTGCCCTGCGAGAAGTCCTCTTCAAAGGGAACCCAGGTCCACACAATTTCACCGGGATCAGGCCGACCATCCGGCTTGGGGGAGTAGTGCAGTTTCGTCACGCCAACGAAGTCGCCGGGGTAGGCGCCCGGTTGTTGCCCGACGGCGGGTTGCCGGGTTCGCTGCCGAGGGGAACCAGCGGGAGCGTTCTTCCTACCAGTACTGCTGCCGCCGAGCGCCTTGAGGGATCGAAGGATGAGTTTGCCCAGTGGGCGCAAGTCCAAAGCCATGCGGACAACGCTACAGCGATGGTTTGCCAAGCAAGGGTGCGCAGCGTTTCATCGAGTCCGGCTGGAATGTACTGCTCCGGCAGGAATGCGCGGTGAACCAGGAATGTACGGTGAACCGCTGGTTCGTGGGAGACTAGAGGATCAGATGCGCGGCGTGTCCCGGCTGGCCTTTGCCCAGCCGGTGGATTTGCCGTGTGAGTGTCGACAGTAAGGATCCTGCGTGTCTCCCATGGCCCGCACCGCACCGGTGCCCGCCGCAACAGATCCGGCCATCATCCGGAACTTCTGCATCATTGCCCACATCGACCACGGTAAGTCCACCTTGGCCGACCGCATGCTGCAGTACACCGGCGTCGTTCAACAGCGCGACATGAAGGCCCAGTATCTGGACCGTATGGATATCGAACGTGAACGCGGCATCACCATCAAGTCCCAGGCAGTGCGTATGCCGTGGGAACTCGATGGCACCAGCTACGCCCTGAACATGATCGATACTCCTGGCCACGTCGACTTCACCTACGAGGTTTCGCGTTCCCTGGCAGCTTGTGAAGGCGCTGTGCTGCTGGTTGACGCAGCACAGGGGATCGAAGCCCAGACGCTTGCCAACCTCTACCTGGCGATGGAGAACAACCTCACCATCATCCCGGTGCTGAACAAGATCGACCTCCCGGCAGCCCAGCCTGAGAAGTATGCGGCGGAACTGGCCAACCTTATTGGCGGAGACCCGGAAGATGTCCTCAAGGTTTCAGGCAAGACCGGAGTAGGCGTGGAAGCGTTGCTGGATAAAATTGTCCGTGACCTCCCGGCTCCCGTGGGCGATGCCAATGCTCCTGCCCGGGCCATGATCTTCGACTCCGTCTATGACACCTACCGCGGCGTGGTCACTTACGTTCGCGTTGTGGACGGCATGCTGCACCCGCGTGAGCGGATCCAGATGATGTCCACGCGCGCCACTCACGAACTCCTGGAAATCGGCGTCAGCTCCCCGGAGCCCACACCTTCCAAGGGCTTGGGTGTGGGCGAGGTCGGCTACTTGATCACCGGTGTTAAGGACGTCCGCCAGTCCAAGGTTGGCGATACCGTTACCAACCTCGCCAAGCCGGCGTCGGAGTCGCTCAGCGGCTACGCCGATGCCAAGCCCATGGTTTTCTCGGGTCTGTACCCGCTTGATGGAACTGACTATCCCGTGCTCCGTGATGCCCTCGAGAAGCTGATGCTTAACGACGCCGCTCTGGTCTATGAGCCCGAGACGTCCGCCGCATTGGGCTTTGGCTTCCGTGTTGGTTTCCTGGGTCTGCTCCACCTCGAAATCACCCGTGAGCGTCTTGAGCGCGAGTACAACCTCGATCTCATCTCCACAGCTCCCAACGTGGAGTACGAGGTAACGCTGGAGGACAAGAAGGTGATCCACGTGACCAACCCCAGCGAATATCCCACAGGCAAGATCTCCGAGGTCCGCGAGCCTATGGTCTCAGCCACCATCCTGGCACCGAACGAGTTTGTTGGCGCCATCATGGAGCTGTGCCAGAGCCGCCGCGGCGTTATGGGTGGTATGGACTACCTCTCCGAGGACCGTGTGGAAATCAGGTATCGCCTGCCCTTGGCGGAAATCGTGTTCGACTTCTTCGACATCCTCAAATCCAAGACGCGCGGTTATGGCTCGCTGGACTGGAAGGCCGACGGCGAACAGGTTGCCGACCTCGTTAAGGTGGACATCATGCTCCAGGGCGAGCAGGTGGATGCTTTCAGTGCCATCACCCACCGTGACAAGGCCTACGCCTACGGTGTCATGATGACCGGCAAGCTGCGCGAACTCATCCCGCGTCAGCAATTCGAGGTGCCCATCCAGGCCGCCATCGGATCTCGCATTATTGCCCGCGAGAGCATTCGGGCCATCCGCAAGGACGTTCTTGCCAAGTGCTACGGCGGYGACATCACCCGTAAGCGCAAGCTGCTCGAGAAGCAGAAGGAAGGCAAGAAGCGCATGAAGATGGTGGGCCGCGTTGAAGTGCCTCAGGAAGCTTTCATCGCTGCGCTGACCACCGACGAGTCCAAGGACAAGGCAAAGAAGTAAATGCCCAGCGTCCTCCCTTTGGGCGACCCTGCACCTGCGGACGGTTTGTTGCCTCCGCAGGTGCTGATCGGCGTCGAGCACCGCAAGTTCGGCCTGTACGTGCACATCCCCTTCTGCGCGGTGAGGTGCGGTTATTGCGACTTCAACACCTACACGGCCACCGAGCTGGGTGGTGGGGCGTCGCAGGATGCTTACGCAGGCACGGCTGTCACTGAACTGGCCTTTGCAGCCACCGCCATGGATGCCTCCGGTCTGCCGAAGCGCCCACTGAGCACTGTATTTTTCGGTGGTGGGACACCCACGTTGCTCCCTGCCGAGGACTTGGCTCGTATCCTTCGTGCCGCCGTCGTGCAGTGGGGACTTGAACCGGGCGCCGAGGTGACCACCGAAGCCAACCCCGACTCCGTAACGCCCGAGTCGCTCCAGGTGCTGGCGGATGCAGGCTTTACGCGCGTCTCTTTTGGCATGCAGTCCGCGGTACCGCACGTCCTCAAAGTGCTGGACCGGACCCATACCCCGAGCCGCGTTCCGCTGGTGGTCCAGTGGGCGCGCGAGGCGGGCCTGGCCGTTAGCCTTGACCTCATCTACGGCACGCCGGGAGAGTCGATGGCGGACTGGCAACTGTCCCTTGAGACCGCCCTGTCCTACGAACCCGATCACATCAGCGCCTATGCCCTGATCGTGGAGGACGGCACAAAGCTGGCGGCCCAAATCCGCCGCGGCGAAGTTCCCGGAATTGACGAGGACGACCACGCCGCGAAATATGAGCTCGCCGATAAATTGATCTCGGAAGCCGGGCTGACATGGTACGAGGTCAGCAATTGGTCGAAAGCGCCTGAACAGGCCTGCCGTCACAATCTTGCCTATTGGCGGGGCGATGACTGGTGGGGGATCGGTCCGGGCGCTCACTCGCACGTGGGCGGTGTCCGCTGGTGGAACGTCAAGCACCCCACCGCTTACGCCAACCGGCTGGCTGCAGGAGACTCGCCGGCAGCTGGTAGGGAAACCCTTGACGCCGAAACCCGGGAAGTCGAGCGCATCATGCTTGAGGCCCGGCTCGGTACAGGTCTGTCCGTTGATGCGCTGGACAAAGTTGGCCGCCATGCGATGGCAGGACTGATCGCTGAAGAACTGGTGGATCCGGGTGCGGCCTTCAAGGGTCGCCTGGTTCTTACCCTTAAGGGCCGACTCCTGGCCGACGCCGTGGTGCGCAGGATTCTGCCGGACTAATCGTCGGCAGAATCCGATGGAAGCCTTGGACTACTTAATCCAGCGCAGGTTGAGCTTGTAGCGGTGGGGCTGTCCGTGATTGACGCGGATACCAGCCGAGACTGAGAAGCACGTTAGTGCTACCCAGATGCCCGTGGCGATGACTGCAAAGATATTGCCCACGACGGGAAGCAGAACCAGGATATTTGCCAGGACTGCCGCGATGGTCGGTGGAAGCGTGAAGTTCAGTGCTTCCTTGGATTCCTGCGCCGTGAACGGCCCGCGATCACGGAAGATGAGATAGATCAACAGGGACGGCAGGCATCCCAGAATTCCCCCGAAGTGCGCAAGGGTGGCCCACTGCCGGTCTTCGCTTGCCGTCAGTGGGAGTGCGTTTGCCGGCGCGCCATGGTACTGGGGCTGGCCTGCGGCGCTGCCCGGTTCTTCAGGAGCGTTCTCTGCCACGGTGTCTTCCCTTTGCTGTAAAGATGCTGCAGTGTTGCTGTCCCAGAATACTGGCTTCCGGGTCATCCCGGGACCAACGCCCCGTTACGTCCCTGCGAAAAGTGCATTGAGGAAACGTAATTCAGGACAAGACCGTCAGGCAGTGGTGAGGAAATCGATGACTTCCTCTACCCTTCCCAGCAGCGACGCTTCCAAGTCGGCGTAGCTGCGTACCGCACCAAGCAGGCGCTGCCAGCCGAGTCCAATGTCTTCGGCGGTTTCGTGCGGCCAGCCGAACGCGGTCAGTATCCCGGTCTTCCAGTCAGTGCCTCGTGGAACTTCCGGCCACCGCTCAATACCCAGCACTTTTGGCCGGATGGCTTGCCAGACGTCTATATACGGATGGCCGACGATCAGGACGTTTCCGGCGGCTCCGGGTACCGTCATGGCTTCTGCGGCGATGCGTGATTCCTTTGAGCCTGCCACGAGGTGGTCTACCAGGATCCCGAGCCTGCGCCCTGGCCCGGGCGAGAATGCGGCGATAGCTGACTTGAGGTCGTCCACGCCGTGGAGTGGCTCTACGACGATGCCCTCAATGCGGAGGTCGTCGCCCCAGACTTTCTCCACCAGCTCGGCGTCGTGCTTGCCTTCCACCCAAATACGGCTCGCCTTGGCCACCTGTGCACGATGGCCCAGGACCCTTACGGACCCGGATGCCGTTCGACCCGACTGCACAGGCGAACCAGGAGCCTTTGCTGCCGGAGGCATGAGACGGATGGCCTGCCCTTCAAGCAGGAAACCGAACCCGAGTTGGAACGACTTGGTTTTGCCACGCCTGTCCTCAAGGGAGACGATGTGCATTCCCCCCGATTTCTCCACCCGTGTGACTTCGCCCACCCAGCCGGACTGGACGTCTTCAAGGACCATCCCGCGCTGGACGGCTACCTCGGGGAGTTGGCGTTTGGCAGGAGCGGACAGATCCTGCGGGCCCCACGTATCGAAAGCCAAGGACTTCATACCCCTCTGTGCTGGTTGTGCTGGGAATAACTCCCGCGGGCGGTTTCAATGCTAGCAACGTGCTGGCTCATACTAGACTTGTTAGCACTTGGGCATGTTGAGTGCTAAGTGAGTGCTGTTTATCCGTCCCGATAAAGGCCCGGACAGTCGTCAGGAGGTGTTGCAATGAGTGAGCCACGCAAGCTTGAAGTGCTGCGCGCAATCGTTGAGGATTATGTGCATTCCCGTGAGCCTGTTGGATCCAAGGCACTTGTGGAGCGGCACCATCTGGGCGTTTCCAGCGCCACCATCCGGAACGATATGGCTGTGCTGGAAGAAGAAGGCCTCATCGCAGCGCCGCATACCAGCGCAGGCCGCATCCCCACGGACAAGGGCTATCGGCTGTTCGTGGACCGCATCTCGCAGGTCAAACCGTTGTCCGCCGCGGAGCGTCGAGCCATCCACTCGCTCCTTGAAGGGCCGGACGACCTCGATGACATCCTTGAGCGCACGGTCAGGCTACTGTCGCAACTGACCAACCAGGTCGCCGTCGTTCAGTATCCGCACTCCAACCGTGCCCTGGTCCGTCACGTTGAATTTGTCCTCCTGGCGCCAAAGCAGGTGCTCGTGGTGCTCATCGCAGATACAGGAAGCGTTGGCCAGAAGGTCATCGAGGCTGGCTCCGATGTAAGCAACGAGGCCTTGATGGCACTGCGTTCCCGGTTCCTGGGAAGCATCGCGGGAACCCAGCTGGCACTGCTGCCGCAGGTGTTGCCTTCCGTAGTGGCGCTGTGCCCACCGGAGCTTCGGGGACTCGCGCAGCATCTTGCCCATGGTCTCCAAGCCCTCAGCGACACCAGCCGCGAAGAGCGCATCGTCATGGCCGGAACAGCCAACCTTGCCCGCTCAAATGTCGATTTCCCGTTGAGTATTGGGCCAGTGCTGGAAGCTCTTGAGGAACAAGTTGTCATGCTTAGGTTGTTGTCCGATATGGGGGATGATCCCCGCGGCGTGACAGTGAGCATCGGGCGCGAGAATCCTTACGATGGCCTGGCCGAGGCCTCGGTCGTGGCAACGGGGTACGGCTCCGGTGCCAAGGTGGGAATCCTCGGACCAACCCGGATGGACTATCCCACCACCATGGCTGCCGTGCGCGCCGTGGCCCGTTACCTTTCCCGCATTCTCGGCGGCTGACGCAAGCCCCGAGGTAAGAATCGCCGTCTAACCGTATAACAAGGAAGAGATACAGACTTTGAGCAGCCACTATGACGTTTTGGGAGTCTCGCCGGAAGCCACCGGGGAAGAGATCAAAAAGGCGTACCGCAAGTTGGCGCGAAAGCTTCACCCGGACGTCAACCCGGGGGAGGATGTCGCGGAGCAGTTCAAGGCCGTGACGCATGCTTACGAAGTGCTGTCCGACCCCCAAAAGCGCCGGGTCTACGATGCCACCGGTAACGAGAATGGCACTGACAACGGCTTTGGTGGCGGCTACTCCGGCCAGGGTTTCGCGTTCCAGGACATCTTCGATACCTTCTTCGGCGGTGGCGGCGGGCACGCTGGTCCGGCCTCCCGTGTGCGCCGCGGCCAGGACGCACTCATCAGTGTCCGCATCGACCTCAAGGACGCCGTGTTTGGTGTCAACAAGAAGCTCGAAGTTGATACGGCAGTCGTCTGCCCCACGTGTGATGGCAGCTGCTGCCGGCCCGGCACGCATCCCGAGCGTTGTGACATTTGTGGCGGCAGCGGCCAAGTCCAGCGGGCCGTTCGATCCATCCTGGGCCAGGTCATGACCACGGCGCCGTGTGGTTCCTGTGAGGGCTTCGGTACGGTCATCAAGGATCCCTGCAACGAGTGCAACGGGCAGGGCCGTATCCGCAGCCGGCGTTCCCTCACCATCAAGGTTCCTGCCGGTGTTGCGACAGGTACGCGCATCCAACTCTCCGGACAGGGCGAAGCAGGACCAGCTGGCGGACCTGCGGGCGACCTCTACGTAGAGATCCGCGTCAACAATGACTCCACGTATATCCGCGAAGGCGACGATCTGCACGCAACACTGAGCGTTCCGATGACAGCCGCCGCTTTGGGCACGGAACTGAGCCTGGAAACTTTCGACGGGCCCCAGGAGATTGATGTCAAGGCCGGCACCCAGTCCGGCGAGGTCATCACGCTTCGCGGGTTGGGCGTTACCCACCTCAGGGGCTATGGCCGAGGCGATCTCAAGGTGCACCTGCACGTTGAGACACCGGTCAAGCTGGATCCAGCACAGGAAGAGCTCCTGCAGCAGCTTGCCAAGTTGCGCGGCGAGCAGTTCAGCGAGGGCAAACTCGTGGCCAGCGGCGGCATGTTCGCCAAGCTGCGGGACAAGCTCGGTAACCTGTAGCGGTGAGCAACCCCGTTTTCTTCACGCCCGCCGGGAGCCTGGACGGAGTTGAGCCGGGCGCTGTGTTCGTCATCGACGGTGCAGAAGCCCGGCATGCCGTTACCGTGAAGAGGCTCACTGTCGGTGAGTCCGTGGACATCGCCGATGGCGCAGGAGCCCGCCTGACAGGCACGGTTGCAGAAGTTGGCCCTGGAAGTTTGTCCGTCACGGCATCCGAGGTAGTTTTCGAAGATCAGCCGGACGTGCGTTTGGTGCTGGTCCAAGCGTTGGCCAAGGGCGACCGTGACGAGTTGGCCATTGAAACGGCCACCGAACTGGGCATAGACGCAGTGATCCCTTGGCAGGCTGAGCGATCCATCGTCCGCTGGAAGGGGGATCGCGCTGCGAAGGCCCACGCGAAGTGGCAGTCTGTGGTCACTGCCGCGGCGAAGCAGGCCCGGCGGGCGTGGATACCGGAGGTGCGTCCTATCCTGGATTCCGCGGCTTTGGCAAAGGCTGTTGCCGCCGCGGACCTGGCTGTAATCCTTCACGAGGACGCCAAGAACCCCTTGCGGACCGTCCTGGAAGCGCCCATCGTGGCTGAGGCCGGCGGCCTGGATTCACCACGTGAAGTCCTCTTGATCGTGGGGCCGGAAGGCGGCATCTCGCCACGCGAGGTGACGCGCCTCAGCGACGCCGGGGCGGTCACGGCTCTCTTGGGGCACCACGTCCTGAGGTCTTCGACGGCGGGACCCGCCGCCGTCGTACTCGCCTCCGACGTGTTGGGCCGCTGGTAGGCTGTGTCGCCTTCCAGGCAACGCCAGCTAATGCGCGACGCCGGCTCTAGCCGACGCTGAAAAGCCGCGTATCGGTGGTGGATGTGTCTGCTTGCCCGGAGTCCTGAACCTGGGACACGCGCAATTCGTATTTCCCTGGTTTCAGTGTCGCATTGAAGGAGAAGACGCCGAATTGTCCCGGCTCTCCTGTGGCTTTTGTCTGGCCGGTCAGCAGGCTGGCCTTTTCGCCATTGCCGTTGTCCCGGAGGATCTGCCAGCTGACCGGCTTGGAGCTGTCAGTGCTGCGGCCATTGAACTTGACCACGCCAGCCGGGAGCGAGGTGTCCTCCTGCGGGTCGATGATCCATAGTGGCGCCACCAAGGAAGCGTCCCTGGCCATTGGTTGTCCGAGCCGTACCTGGCCGAAGGCCATGAAATCAGTGTGACCGTCGACCAGGATGACCACTTGGATTTGCTGCCCGGAGTTGATCAGGCCTGACGACGAAGCTGCTGCCGTGGCAGTGTAGACCAGCTGCTGTACAGCCCGTTGCGCCATGCCTGCATCAAGGTTGGAGTTGAAGGCATCCCGGGAAATATCAACGGTGATCACGTTCTTGCCCGAGATGGATGTTGCCAGGCTGCCGGGGTCCTGCCACGGGGTGAAGAAGTCGTGGTCCAACGGCTTTTCGGCCATCATGATGCGCAGCGCAGTGGTGACGGGGTTTCCATCGCCGGAGATGTCCCTGAATTCGCGGTAGAGGTAGACATCTTCCTTGCTCCGCCCAATCCAGTAGACCGGGATCTTCGTGGACGCCTGGGTGGTCTCCAGGGGAGCGTTGCTGGCCGGAGCTTCCTGGACGCTGACTGGCGGCGCACTGGACGTAGTTTGAGTGGGTCCGCCGTTGGCGATACAGCCGGTCAGCAAAAGGACAGCAAGCATCGCTGGCGCTGCGACGGCGGACTTTTTCCGCTTTCGCCCGCCGGGCTGATGACTTACTGACTGCGCGATGGGGGTTCCTTGCCTTGGTGGCCGGTGGTTGTCGCCGGCCCGTCGAACGCGCGTAGTTTGACTACCCGCTCTGCCAGCTTGGCATATCGTCGACGGCGGCTGGCCGGGTTTGCGGGCACTGGCGGCAACTGAAACAGGATTGATACCCGCTTGATGCCGAGTTGAGACAAAATGTCGCAGTCGAGGGACGACCTCGCGGGGAGGACACGGGGAGGATACGGCAGAGGATCCGCGGGCGAACGCCCGAGGTCTGCCGGGCTGGCGTAGGATTGAAGGCATTCCGGCATATGGCCTGGCGGTTGAGCCAGTCCCGTTGTCGAAACGATGGACCAACTGTTATCCGACCGGAGGAGAAGAGGCCGTACGGCCACCACTATGAGTGAATCCCTGAATGGGCGGCTGCGGACCGGAAACGGGAACCCAGCCGCCACCGAGTTCCCGCACACCTTACCGGGCACGCGCACGGAAATCGTCACGTTCGACAACTCCGATCAGATGGTTCACTCATTGGGCAGCCATGACGAAGCCTTGCGCTACATCGAGGAGCAGTTCCCGGACGTCAACTTCCACGTTCGCGGCAATGAATTGTCCATGTCCGGTCCGTCCACGGTCATCCCGCGCATCATGCGCCTCCTTGAAGAGGTCCGGGGACTGGTAGCCAGGGGAACGGTCGTTACCCCTGATGTCCTGCAGCAGCTCGTTTCCCTCCTGAGGACACAGTCGGTCCAGAATCCCGTGGATGTCCTTACCCACAACATTCTTTCAAGCCGCGGCAAAACCATTCGGCCCAAGACCTTGAATCAGAAGAACTATGTGGATGCCATAGATGCCAACACAGTGATCTTCGGTATTGGCCCGGCAGGTACTGGCAAAACATACCTCGCCATGGCCAAGGCCGTGCAGGCCCTCCAACTCAAGGAAGTAAGCCGGATCATCCTGACCCGGCCCGCTGTTGAGGCGGGGGAGCGGCTGGGTTTCCTGCCGGGAACGCTGAGCGACAAGATCGATCCCTACCTGCGGCCGCTTTACGATGCCTTGCACGACATGATGGATCCTGAGTCCATTCCCAGGCTGATGGCTGCCGGCACCATTGAAGTCGCACCGTTGGCCTATATGCGTGGACGGACGCTCAATGACGCCTTCATCATCCTGGACGAGGCCCAGAACACCACTCCTGAACAGATGAAGATGTTCCTGACCCGCCTCGGATTCGGCTCAAAGATGGTTGTCACAGGAGACGTAACGCAGATCGACCTGCCTTTTGGCTCCACCTCCGGACTGCGGATCGTACGGGAAATCCTGAGTGGGATCGAGGACGTCAATTTCTCCATCCTGGAGGCTGCGGATGTCGTCCGGCACCGTTTGGTTGCAGACATCGTTTCGGCCTACAGCAGGTGGGATGACGCGCACCGTACGGATGGGGCCGCCGGCACACATCACAAACGTGGAGAACGAAAATGAGCATTGAAATCAACAACGAATCCGGCGTGGAGGTGGACGAAGCCCAACTGGTGACGTTGTCGCGGTTCATCTTCGAGCGCCTCTACATCCATCCGCAGGCTGAGCTGTCCATCCTCCTGGTGGATGAACCCGCCATGGAGAAGCTGCACATCGAGCTCATGGACGAACCAGGAGCCACGGATGTGCTCTCGGTGCCCATGGATGAGTTGACGCCGGGCACACCTGACAAGCCCACGCCGCAGGGAATGCTCGGAGACATAGCCATTTGTCCGCAGGTGGCCGAGGTGCAGGCGCGGAACGCCGGACACACCACCCAGGACGAAATGCTGTTGCTCGCCACGCACGGCATCCTCCACCTGCTTGGTTTCGACCACGCTGAACCGGAGGAAAAGGAAGAGATGTTCGGTTTGCAGCGTGAGTTGCTGTCTGAGTTCCTGGGCAAGGATGCCCCCATGGAGACCATGCAGTGACCTCGCTCATCCTGGTCGGCATGGCGCTGGTTTTCCTCAGTTTCGTCGCCTTGCTGACCGCAGCCGAGGCTGCGTTCAATTTCCTGCCCCGGCACGAAGCTGAACAATCGGTAGTCCGCAGCAAGGGCAAGGCCTTGGGGAGCATCCTCAAGAAGCCGGTCGCTCATATGCGTGCCCTGCGGTTCTGGCGCGTGTGGTTCGAGATGGCGGCAGCGGTCGCCGTCGCTGTCGTCATGCACAGTTTTCTGGACAACATGTGGCTTGCAGGATTGGCGGCAACCGGCATCATGGCTGTCATCGGATTCGTTTTGGTTGGCGTCTCGCCCCGGCAGCTGGGACGCGCGCATTCGGGCCCCATCGTCCGCTTTACCGCCCCGCTGATCAGGTTCCTCTGCTGGATCCTCGGACCGATTCCCGGCTGGCTTGTCGCGTTGGGGAGCGCGGTCGCGCCCGGCGCCCCCGGCGGTGATGACGCGTTTGTCAGCGAGGAAGAATTCCGCGAGTTCGTGGACCGGGCGGCGGAATCGGACATGATCGAAGACAACGAGGCAGAGCTCATCCACTCGGTCTTTGACTTCGGCGATACTTTGGTTCGCTCGGTCATGGTTCCGCGCACGGACATCGTCAGCATCGGGACGGGTTCGGACCTTGAAGCGGCCATGGCCCTCTTCCTCCGCTCCGGCTACTCCCGGATACCGGTCATTGGCGAGAACACGGATCAGATCCGCGGCATTCTCTACCTCAAGGACGTTGCCGCGGCGATGCATCGCGGCGAACCCGGACTGCAACCGCACGACGTCGATTCTCTCGCCCGGGACGTTCGGTACGTCCCGGAATCCAAGCCCGTGAGCGACCTCTTGAAGGAACTGCAGAAGGAATCCACCCACGTTGCCATCGTCATCGATGAGTACGGCGGCACCGCCGGCCTGGTGACCTTGGAGGATCTCATCGAAGAAATCGTGGGAGAGATCGTTGACGAGTACGATTCCGCGGCCGAAGAAGCGGTGGACCTGGGCGACGGAACCTACCGTGTCAGTGCCCGCATGAGCATCGATGACCTCGGGGAACTGTTCGATATCGACCTCGACGACGACGAAGTGGACACCGTTGGCGGCCTCCTTGCCAAGGCTCTCGGCCAGGTTCCGATCGTCGGGAGCTCCGTTGAAGTGAACGGTGTGTCGCTAAAGGCAGATAGGCTTGAGGGTCGCCGAAACCGGGTCAGCCACATCATTGCGGCAGCCATGCCAAAGGAAGACACTGACTTTGAAGACCTTCTCGATGAGGCCGACACAACGCAACAGGGAGTTCCACGTGAGCAAGCAAAATAAGAAATTCGACGCCGATGACGATTTCGGTGGCTTCCACGCCGGATTCTCGGTCCTCGTTGGCCGCCCCAACGCGGGTAAGTCCACGCTGACAAATGCGTTGGTAGGGCAGAAGGTGGCCATTACATCTGCCAAGCCGCAGACCACGCGCCACACGATTCGTGGCATCGTCCATCGCGAGGACGCACAACTGATCCTGGTTGATACACCGGGCCTCCACCGGCCACGTACGCTTCTGGGAAAGCGACTCAACGACCTCGTGGCTGACACGTTGTCCGAGGTGGACGCTATCGGCTTCTGCTTGCCGGCCAACGAAAAAATCGGTCCCGGCGATAAGTACATCGCCGCGCAGCTCGCTGCCGTTGGCCGCAAGCCCATTGTTGCCCTTGTGACGAAAACTGACCTCGTGGACCGTCAGGCCCTGACCGAGCAGCTGCTCGCTGTTGCCGCATTGGGCCGTGAAGTCCTCGGAGAACAAGGCTGGGCGGATATCGTTCCCGTTTCTGCCGCCGACGGTTTCCAGGTATCCACTGTTGCCGACGTTCTTATCGGGCATATGCCCTCGTCGCCGCCCCTTTACCCGGATGGTGAGCTGACGGACGAGCCCGAGGCCGTCATGATTGCTGAACTCATCCGTGAAGCCGCACTCGAAGGTGTCCGGGATGAACTTCCCCACTCCCTTGCCGTCGTCGTTGAGGAAATCGTGCCCCGCGAAGGACGTACGGAGGACAACCCGTTGCTGGATGTCCGCGTCAATCTGTACGTGGAGCGGCCTTCGCAGAAAGCCATCATCATTGGTAAGGGTGGCAGCAGGCTGCGTGAGGTCGGAACCAACGCGCGTAAGGGAATCGAGACGCTCCTGGGAACAAGGATCTACCTGGATTTGCATGTCAAGGTTGCCAAAGACTGGCAGCGTGATCCCAAGCAATTGGTGAAACTCGGCTTCTGACCGGCGTCACGGCAACGGYGTGGCCCGGGCTCGATAAGGAACTTCCCAGAATCCGCCACTATGATTGCGGGGATCCACGTGTTTGAGGAAAGGTAACCGAATAGTGCGACGTCGTGACGCCCGCCCGCTGGGCCCCGGCACCGCTGCTCCTGATGCGGCGCGCCATGGGGAGGACCCCGAGGGAACTCCGCGCCACATGAACGCGCCCAAGGGCCTCCCGTTGTGGCTAAAGATTGTTACCGGCCTCGTGTCAGTGGCTCTCGTTGCCGGCGTTGCTTTTGCGGCCTTCTGGTTTATCCGTCTACAGACCAACATCACCAAGGCCCCGCTATCCGCGGCAGAATCGCGCGATAGCAATGATGCGGTAGTCAATGACAAGTCGGACCGACTGCAGATCCTTATCCTCGGGTCGGATACCCGTGATGGGAAAAACTCCCAGTATGGTAACGCGGACGATTCCACGGGCTACGGCCACTCGGATGTCATGATGCTGCTGGACATTTCTGCGGACAATAAACGTGTCAGCGTCATGAGTTTCCCACGTGACCTCCTGGTGGATGTGCCCCAGTGCACGGACCACACCAACAACCAGACGTTCCCCGCGCGGAGCGGCGTGATGATCAACGAAGCCATGGCAGAAGCCGGAATCGGCTGTGCCGTGGACACCATCAACAAGCTCACCGGCCTGGAAATAGATCACTTCATGATGGCCGACTTCAATGCGGTGAAGGAACTGTCCAAGGCTGTGGGCGGAGTGGATGTTTGTGTCAGCGATCCCGTCTTTGATCCCGACTCCCATCTTCGTTTGCCGAAGGGTAACTCCCAGGTTGAAGGCGAGCAGGCCCTGGCATTCCTGCGTACCCGGCATGCCTTTGGAGACGGTGGCGACCTCGGGCGAATCAAGGGCCAGCAGGCATTTCTTTCATCACTGACGCGGAAGCTCAAGGCCGACGGCACGCTCGGCAATCCCCAGAGGCTCCTGCAGATCGCTGACGTCGTCACGCAAAACCTCACCGTCGACGAGGGGTTGGCGTCTGTGCCATCATTGCTGACCATTGGTGGAAGGCTGAAGGACATTGATGTCTCCAAAGTCGCCTTTGTTGCTGTCCCCACCCAGCCAGCCGCGTTGGACCCCAACCGGTTGGAGCTCGTTGAGCCCCAGGCATCACAGCTGTTTGCGGCCCTGCGCGCAGATCTGGATCTGACAAACCCCGGAGCAACGTCAAGCCCGGCTCCAACAGAGCCTGGGGCCGGCACTCCATCCACGGCGCCTACTACTGCTGCCCCTGCAGTCCCGGCCTACAACAAAGCCATCCAGCCGGTAGCAGTCGCCAACGGCAGCGGGGTTGGGACCAGGGCGCAGGAACTCCTGGCCACCTTGACCGGCAATGGATTTACACAGTCCGTTTCGTATCTGGCCAACCCAGTGGAGAAGACCGTGGTCTACTACGGTCCGGACTTCGCCGACGTTGCTACCGACGTTGCCGCGCTGTTCGGTATCCCGGCGGCACAGGTTCAGCAAGCCAAGGGAGTTTCGGGCGTGCAGCTCTACGTAGGCACGGACTTTGCGACCGGGACAGCCTATGGGGCGGCCTCTGTTCCACCTGATGTAGTCAACCAGACGGCCAAAGAAGCAGTGTGCCAACAGGTGAACCCGCTCTACATCACCCAATAACAGTCATCGCAGCGGTAATTGGCTGCAAAGGCAGGATAAAGACGAATGGCCGGAACCCGATTCATCCACGGGGTCCGGCCATTCGTCGTAGTGGCTTTACCAGATGCTGACCCGGTCCTCAGGTGCCATCCACATCCGGTCTTGATCGTTGACCTGGAAGGTTTCGTGGAAGGCGTCGAGGTTCCGGGCAATGGCATTCGTGCGGAACTCGTTGGGGGAGTGTGGATCCGTAGCAAGCCTGCGGATCGCTTCCTCGGTTCGGATCACTTGGCGCCAGCCGGCAGCCCAGGACATGAAGAACCGTTGCTGGCCTGTGAAACCGTCCAGGACCTCAGGCTCGGCACCATCGAGGCTGAGCAGGTAGGCCTTATACGCAATGGTGAGGCCGCCCAGGTCACCGATGTTCTCACCCAACGTCAGTTTGCCGTTGACCTTGTGGTCAGGTGCGGCGTAGGGAGATAGCGCGTCGAATTGGGCAACCAACTTTGCCGTGCGGGCTTCGAAGGCCGTCCTGTCCTCTTCGGTCCACCAATTGCGGAGGGCTCCGCTTCCGTCGAATTGGGATCCCTGGTCATCGAATCCATGGCCGATCTCATGTCCGATTACAGCACCAATGCCACCGTAGTTCACTGCGTCGTCTGCTTCTGCAGTGAAGAATGGCGGCTGGAGGATGGCGGCGGGGAACACGATTTCGTTCAGCATCGGGTGATAGTAGGCGTTCACTGTCTGTGGAGTCATGAGCCATTTGTCCAAGTCCACCGGCTTGCCGATTTCATCCAGGTGGCGATCGACGTCGGCGTCGTGGGCCCGCTCTACGTTACCCAGGAGGTCATGGGGGTCGATCTCAACAGCGGAGTAGTCTATCCATTTCTCAGGAAAACCAATCTTGGGGCGGAATGCGTCCAGCTTCTTAAGGGCTTCGGCCTTTGTGTCCTCACCCATCCACTCAAGGGAAGAAATGCTGTCCCGGTAGGCCTCGATCAGATTGGCCACGAGGGTCTGCATCCTGGCCTTGTGCCCCTCGGGGAAATGGCGCTCCACATAGATTTGGCCCACTGCCTCGCCAAGTGCTGCTTCGACGACGGCCACGCCGCGCTTCCAGCGCTCCTTGTTTTGCGGGGTGCCACTGAGGGTGGTCCCGTAGAAGTCGAAGTTGGTGTCCACAAACTCCGAAGAAAGGTAAGGCGCGGCTGAGCTGAGCACCCTCAGGGTCAGCCATTCCTTCCAGACGGCGAGGGGTTCCGATTCCAGAAGAGCTGCGGCGCCAGCAAAGAAGTCCGGCGTGCTGACCACGATCTCGGCGCGTTTGCCGGCATCGACACGGCCGGCCTCAAACCAGGTATCCAGCAGGGGGAACAGCTTCGCTGCTTCTTCCGCCGTTTTGAGGTTGTACGTCTTTTGGGGATCCCGAAGTGTGACGTTGTCCCAGTGGTGGGACGCGAGGGCCTTTTCCAAGGCAACGATGCGGCCAGCCGCGGCTTCCGCGTCTGCAACTCCGGCGAGGCCGAACAACTTCGCGACGTATTCACCGTAGGAGGCCACAATCGGCGCAAACTTTTCGTCGCGATAGTAGGACTCGTCCGGGAGTCCGAGGCCGCCCTGGCCGATGTACAGAAGAATCCGCTCCGGGTTTCCGGCGTCCGGTGCCGGGTAGATCGAGAACAAACCGGACACGTCGCATCGGAACAGGCGGCCCAGCAACGCCGAAAATTCCTCCACCGAACCCACTGACCGGACTTCCTCCAGTCGCTCCTGCAAGGGTTCGAGTCCCTTCGCCTCTGCCGCAGCCTCATCCATGAAGCTCGCGTAAAGGCCGCCGACCTTCTGTTCGATGCCGGAGGCTGATGCTCCCTTGTTCGCGGCTTCCTCGATGATCGCCTTGACAGCCAATTCTGCCTCGTCCCGCAAAGCGGTGAAGGTGCCTTCCAGCGGGCGGTCGTCAGGGATCGTCGTGCTGTTCAGCCATGCACCGTTGACGTGCTGGTAGAGATCGTCCTGCGGCCGGACGCTGTGATCGATGTTGGAAAGAGTGATCCCCGACTGTGGCACTGTGGCTCCTTGAATGGACGCTGCAGCCGGCGTTGCCACCGTCGCTGCGTCTGCATAGTGGACGTTGCATGAGGTGTTGCAATGTCATCATACGCACCGTGTTACTGTGAACTTGTGCGTGCGGGAATGCTTCTTCTTAGCTGCCGCGGCGAGGCCTGAAAGCTATCTGAAAGCTGGGCCACCCTCGCCGCGGAGTTTAGTTGTGCCCGGCTAAGCTTTCATTTAGATCTTAGAGAAAAGGCCAACACGACATGCGTAATGCACAAAAGCCCTCCGGTATGCCGATTCACCGCTACCTGCCGTTCCAGGACCAGATCACTGTCGAGGTTCCGGATCGTACGTGGCCGGACAAAGTCATCACCAAGGCCCCACGCTGGTGTGCAGTGGACCTGCGCGATGGCAACCAGGCGCTGATCGATCCCATGAGCCCGGCGCGCAAGCTGAAGATGTTCCAGCTGCTGGTCAACATGGGATACAAGGAGATCGAGGTTGGGTTCCCCTCCGCATCCCAGACCGACTTTGATTTCGTTCGGCAGCTGATCGAAGGCGGCCATATTCCGGACGATGTCACCATCCAGGTCCTCACCCAGGCGCGTGAACACCTGATTGAACGGACCTACGAGTCCCTGGTGGGTGCCAAGCAGGCGATCGTGCACCTGTACAACTCCACTTCTGTGCTGCAGCGCCGCGTTGTCTTCAACCAGGACGAGGACGGCATCCTCGATATCGCCCTGCAGGGTGCCCGCCTGTGCAAGAAGTATGAAGAGACGCTGACCGATACCCACATCACGTACGAGTACTCGCCGGAGTCTTTCACCGGAACTGAGCTGGAGTATGCGGCCCGGGTGTGCAATGCGATTGCAGACGTTTTTGAAGCATCAGCGGACAAGCAGGTCATTATCAACTTGCCGGCCACGGTGGAGATGGCAACTCCCAACGTCTACGCGGACTCCATTGAGTGGATGCACCGCAATCTGCATCCCCGCGACGGCATCATCATTTCACTGCACCCGCACAACGATCGCGGTACCGGCGTTGCTGCCGCGGAACTCGGCTACCTGGCTGGAGCAGACCGCATTGAGGGCTGCCTGTTTGGTAATGGGGAGCGCACCGGAAACGTTGACCTCGTCACCCTGGGCCTGAACATGTTTGTCCAGGGCGTGGACCCGATGATCGATTTCTCAGACATCGACGAGATCCGCCGCACGGTTGAGTACTGCAACCAGTTGCCGGTTCCCGAACGTTCGCCCTATGGTGGCGATCTCGTCTTCACTGCCTTTTCGGGATCGCACCAGGACGCCATTAAGAAGGGCTTCGAAGCACTCGAGAAGGATGCTGCCGCAGCAGGCGTACCCGTGGATGACTTCACTTGGCAGGTTCCCTACCTGCCTATTGATCCCAAGGACCTGGGCCGAAGCTATGAAGCTGTCATCCGGGTCAACTCGCAGTCCGGCAAGGGCGGGGTCGCCTACCTGCTGAAGAACGAGCACAACCTCGATCTGCCGCGGCGCGCCCAGATTGAATTCTCCGGAGTTATCCAGCGCCGGACAGATGCTGTTGGCGGCGAGGTCAGCGGTGCGCAGCTTTGGCAGATCTTCCAGGACGAATACCTGCCCTCCGATGAGGAACAAGCCCAGTGGGGCCGGTACTCCCTGGGCAGCGTAAGCACTGAAACGGATGAGTCCGGCGCCATGACCATGAACGCGAACCTGCGGATTGATGGCGTAGAGGTGCGCAGGACCGGCCACGGTAATGGTCCAATCGCCGCGCTGCTGGACATCCTGCACCATGACGGCGTTGATGTTCGTGTGCTCGATTACAGCGAACATGCCCTATCAGAAGGTGGCAGCGCAAGCGCGGCTGCTTATGTTGAATGCGCGGTAGGCGAACGTGTCCTCTGGGGCGTGGGAATCGACCCCAGCACCACGACTTCTTCACTGAAAGCACTCATCTCTGCCGTAAACCGGGCAGTTCGGGACGCCCGGGCCTAACGCCTGGACCGTGTGGTGACGGGAAATACCGTCACCACACGGTCTTGTGGTCCTCCTTGGCCACTGGCTTAGTGCGAAGATTAGTTGTGGCCAATCCCTCCTCATTTGCAGCACGGTCCTATCGGGACGATGCCGTTGTGCTCCGTACCCATAAGTTGGGCGAGGCAGATCGGATTATTACCCTGCTGACCAAGCATCACGGGCAAGTACGTGCGGTCGCAAAAGGTGTGCGCAGGACAACCAGCCGTTTCGGCGCCCGCCTGGAACCGTTCATGGTGGCGGACTTGCAGCTCATCTCGGGCCGAACTTTGGATATCGTTACACAGGCTGTGGCCAAAGGCGCTTATGGGAGCAGCATCGCAGCGGACTATGGCCGCTTTACTGTAGCTGCTGCCATGACAGAGACGGCGGAGAAGCTTACGGACGCGGACGCCGAATCCGGCACGGCCCAGTACAACCTCTTGGTGGGTGCCCTGGCGGCGCTCAGCCGCTCGGACCATGCTCCGGAACTTATTCTGGACTCCTATCTCTTGCGCGCGTTGGCCACTGGTGGGTGGGCGCCGAGCTTTACTGACTGCGCCCGGTGCGGCAGGCCCGGACTGCACACGGCGTTTGCCGCGCCATTGGGGGGTATGGTGTGTAGCGAGTGCCGCCCTCCCGGCTCCCCGGCCCCAGCACCGGAGACCGTGGTGTTGTTGGGAGCCCTCCTGACTGGGGATTGGAGCGTAGCTGACGCCTCGGATTCGCGACATCGACGCGAAGCAGCCGGACTGGTGGCCAGTTACCTGCAATGGCATTTGGAACGCGCCTTGAAATCACTTAAACACGTGGAGCGAAGCTGACTGTGGCACTTGGCAAGAAGAGCAAGACAACCCGGGTGCGGACTTCGCCCGTAGTGGCCCCTTACGGACATCCTTCAGGTGCCGTTCCGCCCAGCATTCCAAGTGAACTTATTCCGCAGCACGTAGCCATTGTCATGGATGGCAACGGCCGTTGGGCCAACCAGCGGGGATTGCCCCGCATTGAAGGGCACAAGGCCGGTGAGCCTGCACTGTTGGACGTGATGGCCGGAGCCATCGAACTAGGCATCAAGTACGTCAGCGTGTATGCGTTTTCCACGGAGAACTGGCGACGATCCCCGGAGGAAGTCCGCTTCCTGATGGGATTTAACAAGGATGTGCTACGTCGCCAACGGAACCAACTCGATGAATGGGGAGTCCGTATCCGCTGGGCCGGTCGACGGCCGCGCCTCTGGGGTTCGGTGATTCGTGAGCTTGAAGAGGCCGAGGAATTTACCAAGGCCAACGACACCTGCACGTTGACCATGTGTGTTAATTACGGCGGGCGGGCGGAAATCGCCGACGCCGTCTCGGCCATTGCCGAGGACGTTGCCGCCGGGCGGCTCAAGCCGGGATCGGTGACGGAAAAGACCATCCAGAAGTACCTGGACGAGCCAGACCTTCCTGACGTGGATCTCTTCCTCCGCAGCTCCGGCGAGCAGAGGTTGTCAAACTTCCTGCTGTGGCAGTCCGCCTACGCTGAATTCGTCTTCATGGACACCCTGTGGCCTGACGTTGACAGGCGCACGCTCTGGGACGCCGTCGAGATTTACGCCAAGCGGGATCGCCGGTACGGCGGGGCGGTCGACGCAGCGCCAGCCGCAAATTAGCAGGGGTCTGCCACTTCAACATGGGTCTGCCACTTCAACATGGTCCTGCTAGTTCAATACGGGTAGGACGAAAGCCAGACCGACACGTCACGGTACGCCTGTTGGCGAATGGTCCTTCGCGACAAGAAGATGTCATGCAGAGCCCCTGGGTAGCGGAACACCGCCGTCCGCCTTCCCAGGCCGAGCGCACGCCGGGATGTCTCCTCGACGTCGATCACGGCGTCGGCCCTCATGAGGTCTGCTGTCCATTCGGACTGGATCCTGGTCCGGCCTGATAAAAGGACCAGGACCGGGGCGTCAATGTTCAGTTTTCGCTCCACCGCTTTGTGGCCGGCAAGCACTGCCTTCGTCCAACCAGCGCGGATGGGGAATGAGGCCCGCGGCCGCCAGACAGAATCCAGCACCCATTCGCCGTGGGCCTGGTTGCTGACGCTCTCCCAGTACGCAGGCATTTCGGGGAACCTGAACGGACGCTTGGGGTCGGTTCGCGCGAAGGGCTCCACCAGATGCATGGCGATGCTGCGAACCAGGCTGCTGCCCTGAAGCTCCAGCCAAGGCGAGTTCAGGACCAGTGACCCGATCCGGCGTGGATGGCGGTCAGCCCACAACGAAGCAATCAGCCCGCCCAGGGAGTGCGCGACCATATGAATGGTCGGTGATGCTGGGTTGTTGGTCCTGGCCACAACATCCCGTTCGATCTCCAGCAAGGCCGCCTCGATATCTTCGTCGTAGACAGCCAGGTCAGTGGTGTATCCGGGTGTCTGACCGGGCAACAGGCTCCGTCCAAATTTCCGAAGATCCAGCGCGTAGAAATGAAAACCGGACGCCGTCAGGTACTCGGCGAGTTCGGTCTGCAGGAAGTAGTCAGCCCAGCCGTGCAGGTAGAGGACCACCCGCGGCGCCCCCGTGGGATCCATGGACGCCTCACGTCGCTTGCGTTGTGTGAAGGAGGATAGAAAATCGAGGATGCCGTGAGGAGTTGGGGCCGTAACTGGCGGGGCATGCCTGACGAGTGTGGCTTTGACCGGTCCTTCCTCGTCAGGGGAGAGGGGAAGTTCCAGACGTTCGTATCCGGTGCCCAGGATGTCCGGTTGCCACAGAGATACCGATTCTTCAGTGGTGGTCATGCGTCCCCTTCCTGCCGTACCTGCGGCAACTCACTTTCCATGTACCCGCGAATCCATCGTGAAAGCCTCGCGTAGGCATCTGCCCTGACCTTGGGTGCGGACAGGAAGACATCATGCAGCCCGCCATCCACTCTCTCCAGGGTCACGCTGCGACCCAAGGCCATGGCACGCAGTGCGATGATGCCCACGTCCAGCACGGCATCCGAACGCCGCATGGACTCCTGCCACACCATACCGTTGGCGCTGGCGGCCGATGTCAGGACCAAGACCGGGATGTCCAGGTCCAGGCCGCGTGCAACCTGTGAGTGGCCGGCCAGGACGGCGCTCAGCCAACCTGCCCTGACGGGAAAGGCCAGGGGAGGCCGGTACTTTTCGTCCAGCGGCCATTCGCCCTCGGCGGTATTGCTGATGCTCCGGAAGTAGAATCCACGCTCCGGCAGCCTTAAAACCATCTCGGGCCGGACCCTGGCAATGGGTCCCACCATGACTTGCGCGGCCCGCCTGACAATCGAGCTGCCATGCATTTCGAGCCAAGGGCTGTTTAGTATCAGGTGTTGCACTTGGTCCCGGTGTTTGCTCGTCCACAGTGCTGCAATGAGGCCGCCGGTGGAATGGCCCATCATGGCAACGCCATTCGGGCGAGGTCCCGGGCTTTCGCTGTGGATGACCTCGAGGGCACGGCTGATTTCGGCGTCGTAGTCCCCAAGGTTGGCCACGTAGCCGCCCGGCGAACCTGAAGTCAGGCTCCTTCCATGGTTGTGCATGTCCAATGCAAAGAATTCATAGCCGTGCCTTGCCCAAAACCGGGCGAGTTCCACATTGAAGAAGTAGTCGCTCCAGCCATGCAGGAACAGCAACGCGCCACGGGTTGCCTCGGCCTCCAGGGTCATCGACTCCGGCCTGTGACGGACCAAGGTTGCCCGTCGCACCACACCGTCAGGTCCTTCCACGTCCAGGGCGCATGACTGGAAGTCGATTCCGAGGATATCCGCCGACCACTCCATGCCTTCAGCTTAGACATCCGCCGCGGCTTCGCGTCCCGCGGACCTGCCTGTGAAAAGGCATCCACCCAGGAAGGTTCCCTCCAGCGCCCTGTACCCATGGATACCGCCTCCGCCGAAGCCCGCCGCTTCACCTGCAGCGTAAAGGCCCGGGATCACTCGGCCTTCCTGATCCAGGACCCTGGATCGGAGGTCAGTCTGCAGCCCTCCCAGACTCTTCCTTGTGAGGACGGACAGCCTGATGGCAATGAGCGGCCCATGGGCAGGATCCGCCAGGCGGTGTGGGGGAGCCACCCTCATCAGTTTGTCAGTGGCAAAACGGCGGGCCGCCCGGATAGCAGCCAGTTGGGGGTCCTTGCCCAGCCCGCTGGACACTTGAAGGTCCCGGGCCCGTACCAGCGCCTCCAAGCGGTCAGCGCTGATCAGTTGATTCCCCGTGAGTGCATTCATCTTCCCGGCAAGGTCATGGGGTGAGGATCCCTGAATGAAGTCGATGCCTTTGTCCAGGAAACGTTGTATGGGCGTATCGCTGCCTGGTTTCAGTCGGGAAACGAGCAGTGACACGTCCCTCCCCGTCAGGTCCGGGTTCTGCTCGGATCCTGAAAGCGCAAGTTCCTTGAGCGCAATGGTGCGGTTCAGGACGAACCACGAATAACTGTGGCCCGTGGCAACGATGTGGCGAAGCGCGCCAAGGGAATCGAAGCCCGGAAACAGCGGCGCCGGTAGTTGGCGCCCTTCGGCATCCAACCACAGGGATGACGGACCAGGCAGGATGCGGATGCCGTGCTTGGGCCAAACGGGGTCGTAGTTGTGGATTCCCTCCGGGTAATGCCACATGCGGTCACCGTTCACCAACGCTGCACCGATGGATTTGGCAACGGGAAGGAAATCACCATCCACGGAAGCAGGAACCCCGCTGAGCATATCGGCCGGTGCAGCATTGCCCGGCCACTGTCGACGCACCGTCCCGTGATTTCCGCCGATGCCGCCTGTCGTCACTACCACAGCGCCCGCCGTGGCTTCGAAACCCCCGACGGCAGCTCGCGAGGACGGTTGGCCGCGCACCGCCGTCGAGGGTTCCAGTATCTGGCCCGAGACACCCGCCACCCGACCGGCCGTCGTCGTCAGCGAAGTAGCCCTATGCCGGAAGTGCAGCGATACCCTCCCGGCCCGGACACCTTCCTGGACCTTGGCCAGAAACGGTTCCACGAGGGCGGGGCCCGTTCCCCACGTGACGTGGAATCGGGGAACCGTGTTTCCATGTCCCTGGGGGCCGTAACCCCCGCGTTCTGCCCATTGCACCAAAGGGAAGATGCCGACGTCGAGGCTCTTCAACCAGGCGCGCTTCTCACCGGAGGCAAACTGGACGTAGGCCTCGGCCCACTGCCGCGCCATCGCATCGTGTTCTCGGTCAAAGCCTGCGGAGGCCATCCAGTCCGAGAGCGCCAATTCAGCGCTGTCCCTGACACCGAGCCGGCGTTGCTCGGGGGTGTCAACCATGAACAGGCCCCCGAAGGACCAATGCGCCTGCCCACCCAGGGATGCCGCTGGTTCCTGGTCCAGGATCGCTACGCGTTTGCCTGCCACATAGGCAGTTGCAGCGGCTACCAGCCCGGACAAGCCTGCACCCACAACGATGACGTCGGCGAGGATTCGATTCCCATGATCTGCATCACGATCTTGTAGCGGCATGCGTACATGCTAGCCGCAGGCAAGGTCACGGGTTTGGTGTGTTGTCCGTAAACCGGAAAACTAGGACCATGCGTGTTTACCCCACCTTCTTCAAGCTCGCCTTCTCCTGGATGGATGCCGAGAAAGCACACAAGATCGGCTTTCAAGCGATCCGGGCGGCCCACCGCACCGGTGCAGGCCGGGTTCTTGCCAGGATCACAGCTCCGGATGCTTCCCTTCGAACTGAGGCTTTTGGGTTGACGTTCCCCTCTCCCTTCGGCTTGGCGGCCGGCTTCGACAAGGAAGGCCATGGAATCGAAGCGCTGGCCGAACTGGGGTTTGGCCATGTAGAGGTGGGAACCATTACCGGGCAGGCCCAGCCGGGCAACGAAAAGCCGCGTTTGTTCCGGTTGATCGAGGACCGCGCCGTCATCAACCGCATGGGCTTCAACAACGATGGCGCAGCAGCAGTTGCTCCGCGGCTCAGGTCGGCGAAAGCTGCCCTGCAGCGCCTGCATGCCGACGTACGACCCGTGATTGGTGTCAACATCGGTAAGACGAAAGTTGTTGAGCTGGATGAGGCCACAGAAGACTACCTCGTCAGCGCCCGGAGCCTCGCTCCCGCCGCCGACTACGTGGTGGTCAACGTCAGTTCGCCCAACACGCCAGGACTACGGCTGCTCCAGAACGTGGAAACTCTGCGGCCTTTGCTCCGGGCCGTAGGKGATGCGGCAGATGAAGCTGCTGGCCGCCATGTTCCGCTCCTGGTCAAGATTGCGCCAGACCTGAGCAACGAGGACGTCGACGACGTCGCCCGGCTTGCCCTTGACCTCAAGCTGGACGG
Source organism: Paenarthrobacter sp. RAF54_2 (assembly GCF_052113945.1). Classification (NCBI taxonomy): domain Bacteria; kingdom Bacillati; phylum Actinomycetota; class Actinomycetes; order Micrococcales; family Micrococcaceae; genus Paenarthrobacter; species Paenarthrobacter sp. RAF54_2. Next base: position 26,052 of record NZ_JBFRDV010000018.1, on the reverse strand, counting down.
CATCATCGCCACCAACACCACCATCGCCCGTGAGGGGCTCACCACTGATGCCGCGAAGGTTGGATCACTGGGAGCGGGCGGGCTTTCAGGTGCCCCGCTGAAAAGGCGGTCACTGGAGGTCCTGCGACGACTCAAGGACGCCGTGGGAGATCAGCTCGTACTCATTGCCGTGGGTGGCGTGGAGTCAGCCCAGGATGTCCAGGACCGTTTGAATGCAGGCGCAACCCTGGTGCAGGGCTACACGGCGTTCCTCTACGAGGGGCCGTTCTGGGCATCGCGTATTAACAAGGGCCTGGCGAAGATCCGGAAGCGTGGGTCCCGCTAGGCCAGGGCTGCCGTTGGTCCAGGGCCTCCATCCAGGAGCCAGGACGAAGGCGACAATACGAAGACCCCGGACCAATGGTCCGGGGTCTTCGTATAAGTAGTGGGTTGGGGCCTCTTCAGCGTGGCGCTAAGCGGGGTACTGGCCGCGCTTGACCTGCGGCTTGGGGAGGCGGAGCTTGCGGAACTGCAGGGCGCGCATACATCCATACCAGACTGATCCACGCTCGACTTCACCGAACTTCTCGCCCAAGCGCTTACGGAGCTTGCGCGAAAGGATGAAAACATCCACAAAGACGGCAAGGAACATGATCCAGAAGCCAATCAGGACATACGTAATCTGTGAACTGCTGGCCGGGATGATCAGGGAGATGACCACGAACAGCAGGGCCCCGAACATCAGGTATTCACCGAGGCTGAACCGGGCATCGACGTAATCCCGAACGAAACGCTTCTGGGGTCCCTTGTCCCTCAGGGGCAGGTACTTTTCGTCACCCGTGTCCAATGCCTGCCGCATCTTCTGCCGCTGGTCCTGAACCGCTACCCGTTCGGCCTCCTTGGAAGCTTTGCGGTCAGTGGGCACCAACGGGCGCTTGCGGGCTGCCTCCTGGTCCTTCCGCTTGGGCGTAGGGGCGCCCTTTCCGACGCCCGGTTCCTGGGCGGCGGCCTGGGCCTGGTCTACTACTGCTTGAGCGCTGGGCTCTTCCTTTTTGCGTCCRAACACCCATACAGAATACCCCGCAGGAAGGTGGCGCAGGTTACGGGCCCACCGTGGTTCGGTGGGCGTGTGGCAGCCTGCCGCGCCTTCCGTCGCCGCCTTTTGGCCAGCTGTAAAGTTTGGGCATGACATCAGCACATGCGGAGACCCCGCAGAATCAGCAACGGAACTCCGGCCACAGCATGGAGGGTCCGTCGTCGAACCAGGTCATCGACTCCAATGGCGTGGCCGCTCTGGCCAAAGCAGTAGATGAATCATTTAGCGCTACCCTCGGCTCGTTAAAGGACCTCGTCGGGATCCCCGGAATCGCGTGGCCCAGTTTCGACCCCGCCGAGCTGGAGCGCAGCGCTGAAGCTGTCGCCTCCTTGGTAAGGGCAACGGGAATGGATGACGTCCGAATTCTTCGCTGCGACAAATTGGATGGAACGCCCGGTGGTCCCGCCGTCGTCGCCCGCCGTCCGGCCCGCGACGGTCAGCCGACGATTCTGTTGTACGCGCACCATGACGTCCAGCCTCCAGGCGATCGAAATCTATGGGCTTCCGAGCCTTTCATCGCGGAGGAGCGGGAAGGCCGGCTCTATGGTCGTGGCGCTGCTGACGACAAAGCCGGCATCGTGGCCCATCTGGCGGCTTACGCCGCTGCTACGAAAGTCCTGGGGGATGAGTTTGGCCTGGGCGTAACCTTCTTCTTTGAAGGTGAAGAAGAAGCGGGTTCACCCACGTTTCGGACATTCCTTGAGGAACATCGCGAGCTTCTCCGCTCCGACGTGATCGTGGTGGCGGACTCCAGCAACTGGAAGGTCGGCATTCCCGCCTTAACTACCAGCCTGCGTGGGCTCGTGGATGGCACCTTCGAAGTCCGTGTGCTGGAGCATGCGGTGCATTCGGGAATGTACGGTGGCCCGGTGCTGGACGCCCCCACCCTGTTGTCCCGTCTCATCGCGACGCTCCACGACGACGAAGGAAATGTCGCCGTGGCGGGCCTGGTGGGAAATGACGACGTTGCGGTTGACCTGACCGAGGCAGAATACCGCGCTGACGCTTCAGTGCTCGACGGCGTCAAACTTGCCGGGAGCGGGACGATCGGCTCGCGTTTGTGGACCAAGCCGGCGTTGTCCATCATCGGCATGGATGTTCCCGCTGTTGCCGTTGCCTCAAATACGCTCATTCCCGCAGCCCGGGCGAAATTCAGCATGCGCCTGGCACCCGGTCAGGATCCTGACGCCGCCATGGAGGCTTTAAGGAACCACGTTCAGTCCCGTGCACCATTCGGTGCAGAGGTAACATTCACGCCGGGGGAGCGAGGAAATGCCTTCGCGACCGATACCTCGTCAGCAGCTGCCAGGGTGGCACTCTGGGCCCTGGGGGAGGCCTGGGGAGTCCAACCAGTGGAAATGGGAATCGGCGGTTCCATCCCGTTCATTGCCGACTTGACCGAGATGTATCCCGATGTCCAGATTCTCGTGACGGGTGTAGAAGATCCGGATTCCCGCGCCCACAGTGCCAACGAATCACTTCACATCGGCGATTTCCGTCATGCTGTGCTGGCCGAGGCGCTGATGCTGGCGCGGCTTAATGTCGAAGGCCTGGACCGGTAAGCAGCGCATTGGCGTTACGGGGGGACTCTTTCCGTGGGCGGTCGAGCACGGCGGGAACAAGTAATTGCCGTCCGTGGTTACGTCAGAAGTTATAGCTCAGCGTCTGCGCGACGTAGCATGGAGCTATAACCCGTACGTAATTGGGTAAGGGCAGGCTGCGTTCCGGCGCCGCCGCCAGAAGCGTCATAAGAAGGTAGGCCAATGAGCACTGCAACCAACGAAAACAGCACCGGAGCACAGCTCGTCCCCGACGAGGAGCTTCTCACGCATGAGGTCAATCTGACCGATGTCGCGGCAGGCAAGGTCCGTAGCCTCCTCGAACAGGAAGGGCGCACCGATCTGCGGCTGCGCGTTGCAGTCCAGCCGGGCGGCTGCTCCGGCTTGATCTACCAGCTCTACTTCGACGAGCGCCTCCTCGACGGCGACGCCGTCCGCGACTACGACGGCGTTGAGGTGGTAGTGGACAAGATGAGCGTCCCTTACCTGAGTGGGGCCAGCATCGACTTCGAGGACACCATCTCGAAGCAGGGCTTCACCATTGATAACCCGAACGCCGGTGGGTCTTGCGCTTGCGGCGATTCGTTCCACTGACGTGAGCTATCGCCGCATGTCGGCGCCCCTCTGCATGCGTTCCAACGCATTCGGAGCCACGGCGCCGACATGTGCGCGAAAACCGCTTCATAGCGGTAAGCTCTACATCGGGTAGTAAAACTTTTAGTGTGCCCGGTGGCCTTTGGCCTGCCGGGAGACAGCAACAAGAGGAAGGGCCGTCTGTGAGTTCGCAGAACCGAACCGGCAGCCGACGCATAAAGATCACCTCGATCACTGGCTTGGCACTAGCCGGCGCGTTGGTTTTGACCGGATGTTCACCAGAGGTAGAGAAGGGTTGGCTGCCAACTGAGCGCGGCACGACCAACCACACTGACCGGATCATGGACCTCTGGGTCAACTCATGGATCGCCGCCTTGGCAGTCGGTATCATCACGTGGGGCCTTCTGGTCTGGTGCATCATCGCTTACCGCCGCCGCAAGGGCACCATTGGATTCCCGAAGCAGCTCAGCTACAACCTGCCGCTTGAGGTCTTCTACTTGACCATTCCGCTGTTCATGGTGCTGGTGTTCTTCTACTTCACCGACCAGGACCAGCGCGCGATCGATGACCGCTCACAGCCGGCAGACGTCGTCATTGACGTGCGCGGCAAGCAGTGGGCTTGGGACTTCAACTACAAAAAGGGCCAGGTCATCAACGAAGACCTCCACGAGGCCGGCGTTCAGGCTCACCTGACCGGCAACGAGGTCAACAAGGACCTGCTTCCCACGCTGTACTTGCCTGTTGGCAAGTCGGTTGACCTGGAGCTGAACTCCCGCGATGTCATCCACTCTTTCTGGGTTCCGGCCTTCCTGCAGAAGCGGGACATGATCCCCGGGAAGACCAATTACATCAGGTTCACTCCCACCAAGGAGGGCACTTTCGATGGCAAGTGCGCCGAACTCTGCGGTGAATACCACTCCGAAATGCTGTTCCGCGTCAAGGTTGTCTCCGAGTCTGAATTCCAGGACCACATGGACAAGCTTCGCCAGGACGGCAACACGGGCCTGCTCGGTGCGGAATACGACCGCAACCCGGACCTGATCGAAACCAAGTAAGGGGAGCGACGTGGCTACTTACACTCAATCCGCCGGGACCCTAGAGGCTCCCGTAGTTCCTAAATCCAAGGGACGCATAGTCGTCAACTGGATCACCTCCACGGACCACAAGACCATCGGGTACATGTACCTCATTGCGTCCTTCGTGTTCTTCTGCCTTGGCGGCGTCATGGCGCTGCTGATCCGTGCTGAACTGTTCGAACCCGGTATGCAGATCCTGCAGACCAAGGAACAGTACAACCAGATGTTCACGATGCACGGCACCGTGATGCTGCTGATGTTTGCGACACCGCTGTTTGCGGGCTTCACGAACGTCATCATGCCCCTGCAGATTGGCGCCCCCGACGTCGCCTTCCCGCGATTGAACGCTCTGGCCTTCTGGTTCTTCCTCTTCGGCTCCACCATTGCTGTGTCCGGCTTCATCACGCCACAGGGTGCTGCATCGTTCGGCTGGTTCGCGTATGCGCCACTGTCGAACACCACCTTTACGCCCGGCGTCGGCGGTGACCTGTGGGTCTTCGGCCTCGCACTGTCTGGCTTCGGCACCATCCTTGGTGCCGTCAACTTCATCACCACGATCATCTGCATGCGTGCCCCCGGCATGACCATGTGGCGCATGCCGATCTTCACCTGGAATGCCCTGGTGACGTCCATCCTCGTCCTTATGGCGTTCCCGCCGCTGGCCGCTGCCCTGTTCGCCCTCGGTGCGGACCGCAAATTTGGTGCCCACATCTTCGACCCCGAAAACGGTGGCGCCGTCCTCTGGCAGCACCTCTTCTGGTTCTTCGGCCACCCCGAGGTGTACATCATCGCCCTGCCGTTCTTCGGCATCGTGTCCGAGATTTTCCCGGTGTTCAGCCGGAAGCCGATCTTTGGTTACAAGGGCCTTGTGTACGCAACCATCGCAATTGCGGCGCTGTCCGTCACCGTCTGGGCACACCACATGTACGTGACCGGTTCCGTGCTCCTTCCGTTCTTCGCGTTCATGACCATGTTGATTGCGGTGCCCACCGGCGTGAAATTCTTCAACTGGATCGGTACGCTCTGGCAGGGTTCCATCACCTTCGAGACTCCGATGCTCTGGAGCATCGGCTTCCTGGTGACCTTCCTGTTTGGTGGCCTCACGGGTATTATCCTTGCGTCCCCGCCACTGGACTTCCACGTCTCGGACTCCTACTTCGTGGTGGCACACTTCCACTACGTGGTCTTCGGTACGGTTGTGTTCGCCATGTTCGCCGGCTTCTACTTCTGGTGGCCGAAGTGGACCGGCAAGATGCTGAACGAGCGTCTGGGCAAGATTCACTTCTGGCTTCTATTCCTTGGCTTCCACGGCACCTTCCTGATCCAGCACTGGCTGGGTGTTGAGGGTATGCCCCGCCGTTACGCCGACTACATGCCGCAGGACAACTTCACTTGGATGAACCAGTTCTCCACGATCTCGTCCTTCGTCCTGGGTGCATCCCTGCTGCCATTCTTCTGGAATGTCTACATCACGTGGCGCAGCAACAAGAAGGTGGAAGTTGATGACCCTTGGGGCTTCGGAGCGTCGCTTGAATGGGCGACTTCCTGCCCGCCGCCGCGCCATAACTTCACATCGCTGCCCCGTATCCGTTCGGAGCGCCCGGCACTGGACCTGCACCACCCTGAGTTGGCCCAGGTCCACACCGCCCAGTCCCCGGACCCCGCAGCAGTGCTGCTAGGCAACGCCGACCAGAAGGACGTTCGCAAGTGAAAATTGAATCGTGGCTCTTTGGAGCAGGAGCATTCTTCTTCATCCCGGTCGCCATCGCCTACGGCTTCCTGACGCAATGGCATGAGTGGGTCGGCGTTCTGGGCATTCTCCTGGTTGGCGGTCTCGTAGGCATGATCGGCGCTTACCTGGGCTTTACTGGCAAGCGGATTGGCATGCGTCCAGAAGACCGTCCTGATGCTGAAATTCACGAGGGCGCGGGTGAACAGGGGCACTTCAGCCCTTGGAGCTGGTGGCCGCTGGTTCTCGGCATTGCATGCGCAAGCGGCTTCCTGGGCCTTGCGGTGGGTTTCTGGATCACCTTCATCGCGGGTGGCATTGCCGTTGTGGCACTGGTCGGCTGGGTCTTCGAATACAGCCGTGGCGACCACGCGCACTAGCAACAAAACATCATAACGACGACGGGCCCCACCTTTTGGTGGGGCCCGTCGTCGTTGTCTCTATGGGTGGTCGCTGGCCTTTAGATAGTGTCCTGGGCCATTATTGGGGTTTCAGCGGGCGTGAGTGCCCTCCAGCACAGCAGAGAGCCCACGAAGGGCATTGTTGGCGGCGGAGACACTTTGGCCGTCCTGGAGGCCGTCCAGCGCGACTTCAAGGAGCACCTCGCAGCCATGGCCAAAGTCTTCTGTCATGACTTCCAGGAGGGAGCGTGCGTCTACTGGCGGTCCGTCAGGCTTCCTTATCGTCACTGGCAGGCCTGTCTCAGTTACTGCGCGGACAAATATGGCTGCTGCTCGCGCATGCAGGCCAATCTCTGCTGCGACGAAGGATTTCTGCTCCAGCAAGCCAGCTCCTTTGCTAGGACGGAATATGCGTCCGTGAAATTTGATCCATACAAGCGTAGCCGCTGCTTGGCCTGCTCTCCATATCGAGGACTCCGGCTGGTCTAGACCTGTGCCCTGACTGATCTACCCTTAATGCATGACTCATTTGATGTTGGGCGCTCGTCATGCCTGAAGCCGCGAGTATCGCCGGTGAAATTGACCGGACCAGCAGCACTCCCATTTACATCCAACTCCGTGAGATATTGAGGAGTTTCATAGCCCAGTCATGCCCTCCTGGTTCGTCGTTGCCGTCCGAAAGGGACCTCTCGCTAAGGTTTGGCCTTGCAAGGATGACGGTACGGCAGGCCATTGATGCGTTGGTGGGCGAAGAAGTCATTGAGCGTGTGGTGGGACTGGGCACGTTCGTGAAGAAGCCCAAACTGGATCTTCAAGTGAAGCTGACCTCCTATAGCGAGGAGATGCAACGACGCGGGATGGTTCCGGCTGCCAAGGTGTTGAGTTTCGAACAGATTGCTGCCAGTGCCTTTCTGGCGCGGGAGCTACAGCTCGAGGAGGGCACGCCGTTGGTCCGTTTCAGGCGGTTGCTGTTGGCCGACAACGAACCTATGAGCGTCGACGAGAATTTCATCCCGGCGCACCGTGTCCCCGGACTATTGGATGAGGCGCCGCCCACGTCGCTCTACAACGTCCTCAGCGAACGCTTCGGCCTGGTCATGGAATGGGTCCATATGGATCGTGCCCTTCCCTGTTTTCAAGCTGGAACTAGTGGCTGAGACTCTTCTGGTCCTCGCTGGCTTCGATGGCCTCGTGGTGGCCATGCGCGTGTGCTGCTTCAAGTTCCGCAGGAGTTGCCGGAGCAACACGGTCTTCGAAGAACCACTTGGAGAGCGCTGCGCGCCGCTTTTCCTTGCGGGTTACGACACCGTGTTCGTTCGGCGTCGCGGGCAACGGAACCGGGGATTCGAATCCAACGAGCTTGTAGCGCTTGTACTCGTCCAGGGGAGCGTGTACCTCGATGAACTCACCGTGGGGGAGCCGTACGATGCGGCCGGTCTCACGCCCGTGGAGGGCGATCTCGCGGTCCTTACGCTGCAGAGCGAGTGCGATTCGCTTGGTCACGATGAATGCGAGGATCGGGCCGATGAAGAACAGTGTGCGCAACCAGTACGTGACATCGTTCAGGGATACGTGGAAGTGCGTTGCGATGAGGTCCGAGCCTGCCGCTGCCCACATGACGCAGTACCAAGTGAAGCCTGCAACACCGATCGCGGTACGGGTGGGTGCGTTACGGGGACGGTCAAGGACGTGGTGCTCACGGTTGTCCTTGGTTACCCAGCGTTCGATCCACGGGTACATGAACAGCACGGTGAAGATGATGCCCGCGGGCACGAGTGCCGGCAGCAGAACGTTCAGCGTCAGCGTGTGTCCGAAGATGATGTATTCGAAGTGGAAGTTGTTGATGACGCCAGGCATGAGGCGAAGAGCGCCATCAACAAATCCGATGTACCAGTCAGGCTGGGTACCGGCGGAAACCGGGGAGGGGTCGTAAGGACCGTAGTTCCAGATCGGGTTGATCGTAAAGGCAGCTGCCATAAGGGCCAGGACGCCGAAGACGATGAAGAAGAACCCGCCAGCCTTGGCTGCGTAAACCGGGCCAAGGGGGTAACCGACGACGTTGCCGTCGTTGCGTCCCGGGCCGGGGTACTGGGTGTGCTTGTGCACGACAACCATGAACAGGTGAATCACGATCATGAGCAGAATCAGGGCCGGAACTAGAAGGATATGAAGCACATAGAGACGACCAATGATTGCTGTGCCCGGGAATTCTCCGCCGAAGAGGAAGAACGAGATGTAGGTACCAATGACCGGAATGGACTTGATAACGCCATCGATGATGCGCAGACCGTTGCCGGAAAGGAGGTCATCGGGGAGGGAGTAGCCAGTGAAGCCGGCAGCCATGGCCAGAATCAGCAGGACGCCGCCCACTACCCAGTTCATTTCACGCGGCTTGCGGAACGCGCCGGTGAAGAAAACGCGCAGCATGTGGACACCCAGGGAGGCCACGAACAGCAGCGCCGCCCAGTGGTGCACCTGGCGCATGAAGAGGCCACCGCGGACATCGAAGGAGATGTTCAGTGATGAGCTGTAAGCCACGGACATTTCGACGTTGTACAACGGCGTGTAGGAACCCTGGTAGTGGGTTTCAGCCATCGAGGGATCGAAGAAGAAGGTCAGGAAGGTGCCCGACATCAGGAGGATGACGAAGGAATACAGCGCCACCTCACCGAACATGAATGACCAGTGGTCCGGGAAGACCTTGCGTCCGAACTCGCGCAGGATGCCGGAGCCACCTACACGTTCGTCCACGAAATCAGTGAATCGGCCAACTTTGGTCTTCGCTACGAAGGGGGCTTCAGCTGTTGATGAGGCGCTCATGCTCGTCACGCTCCCAGTAACTCGGTCCTACAGGTTCTTTGAAGTCGCTGGTGGCGACGAGGTAGCCTTCTGCGTCAACTGCGATGGGCAGTTGGGGGAGCGGACGGCTGGCCGGTCCAAAGATGACCTTGCATTCCTGCGTGAGGTCGAACGTGGACTGGTGGCACGGGCACAGAAGGTGGTGTGTCTGCTGCTCGTAAAGAGCAACCGGGCAACCAACGTGTGTGCAGATCTTGGAGTAGGCAACAATGCCGTTGTAGCTCCAGTTCTCGCGGCCCTCAGAGGGGTTCAGCGAGTTCGGATCCAGGCGCATCAGCAGAACGACGGCCTTGGCCTTTGCGTTCAGCTTGCCCTCGTGAAGTTCGTTGAGGCCCTCGGGAATAACGTGGAAGGCCGAACCGATGGTGACATCCGAAGCCTTGATGGGAGTGCCATCGGGATCGCGCGTCAGTCGTTTGAGCTTGCCACCTTCAGGAGCCCACATGGTGTGTGCGAGCTTGTCATCAGGACGCGGTCCCAGGTCGCCGAAAATAGCGAGAGCAGGAAGCGGGGCAAGGGCAACGGCGCCAAGAAGGGTGTTGCGGATCAGCGGGCGACGCTTAATGCCGGTTTCCTCGACGATGTCGTCGACGATGCGCACCGCAGCCTGGCGATCTTCCTCGTGACGGATAGCGTGGCGCTCTTCCGACACCTCGTGATCCGGCATCAAGGCCTTGGCCCAGTGCACGATGCCGGTGCCGATGCCGAGCATTGCGAACGCCGTACCCAGGCCCAGGAGCAGGTTCTGGGTACGGATGTTTGCAATCGTCGAATCGTCGCCTAAATCGATGGCGAAGTACGCCACCAGGAAGATCAGCGTGCCGATGACAGAGGTGCCAAACAAAATGGCTACCTGACGCTCGGCTCGCTTTGCGGCTACCGGGTYCGTGTCAGCCAGGCGCAAACGATGCGGAGGAAGTCCAGGATCCTGGAACTTCTCCACTTCATTCTGACCAGCCGTAGCTACGGTGCCCGAGTGGTTCGGACTGCCGTCACTATGGTTGCCCATAATTCGCCTCATCCTTCTCTCGTTGTCTCGGCCTGGGCCGAGTTAATTTTCAGTTCGAAACTGCTGACCATGCAGCAGAAGTTTGTTGTTTCGTCCGGACTAGGACGTGCGTGACGTCAGCCAGATGGTGAAGGCGATGATGACGCCCAAGCCGGCAATCCAGACGAAGAGACCTTCAGACACCGGGCCTAGGGCGCCGAGATCGGCACCGCCCGGTGAGCCGTTGGCTTCGATGGTCTTGAGGAAGGTGATGATGTCGCGCTTACCTTCGGGTGAGACGTTCGAATCGTTGAACACAGGCATGTTCTGAGGGCCTGTGGCCATGGCTTCGTAGATGTGCTTTCCAGTGACATCTGCCAGCGCGGGAGCGAACTTGCCGCGCGTCAGGGCGCCGCCGGCTGCTGCAGCGTTGTGGCACATGGCGCAGTTGACGCGGAAGAGCTCGCCACCTTTGGCTGCGTCTCCCTTTTCGTCAAGGAGGTGCTCTTCCGGAATCGCAGGGCCTGCGCCCAATGATGCAACGTAAGCCGCCAGCTGGCTGGTCTGCTCCTCGTTGAACTGGACGGGCTTCTTCTGTGCCTGGGGGCCATTCATCTGCATGGGCATGCGGCCGGTGCCAACCTGGAAGTCAACTGCTGCGGCACCCACGCCGACCAGCGAGGGGCCGTCCTTGGTTCCGCTTGCACCCATGCCATGGCAGGTGGCGCAGTTGGCAGCAAACAATTTGCCGCCTTGCTCTACGTCACTTGCGCTGTAGCTGGTGGTGTCGGCCTTGGCCTGGTTGACAGATGTGGCAACGGCGTACAGCCCACCAGTGAGGAGGAGGCCCATCAGCAGCAGCGCTATGGCTGCCAGTGGGTGACGTCGCTTCTGCGAGAGTGCCTTCACGTGGTGGTTCCTTTATTCGATCCTGCGTCGGCTCCGCGAGCCGCTTCTTGAAATTCTGCCTCTTGTAGAAAAAGAGTCAAAGCCGGGCTACTTCAGGACGTAGATGACCAGGAAGAGGCCAATCCAGACAACGTCCACGAAGTGCCAGTAGTACGAGGTGACGATCGCGGATGTGGCTTCAAAGTGCCCAAACTTCTTGGCTGCAAACGCACGGCCAATGATGAACAGGAACGCGATCAAACCGCCGATGACGTGAAGGCCGTGGAAGCCTGTGGTCATGTAGAAGGCGGAACCGTAGGCGTTGGATGACAGGGAAACGTGCTCTGAGACGAGCATGGCGTATTCCGTGGTCTGTCCGGCTACGAAGAAGGAACCCATGATGAAGGTGAGAACGAACCATTCGCTCATGCCCCAGCGGGTGAACTGCAGGGGTCCGCCGGTGCGGCGCGGTTCAAGGCGCTCAGCGGCGAAAACGCCCATCTGGCAAGTGAAGGAACTGGCCACAAGGACGATGGTGTTGACGAGCGCAAACGGGAAGTTGAGCTTGGTCGTCTCCTCGGCCCACATCAATCCTGATGTGGACCGCAGGGTGAAGTACATGGCAAAGAGACCGGCGAAGAACATCAACTCACTGGACAGCCAAACAACGGTTCCAACAGAAACCAGATTGGGGCGGTTCAGCGTCGGGTGCGCCGGGGTACTGGGGGCATGGGTCGCAGATGTCACAAGGACATTATGTCTGTAAAAGTCCAGAGTTCCCAATGCAAACCACCGATTCGGGAGACTTTTTCTACAAAGACGCGAAATCGCGCGGAAAAGTTCCCGGTCCGGTTCACATTGGTCATCGGTGCAGCCCGGTCGATAGCATCAAGGGGTGACTTCTCCGGCATCGGCACCTGCAGCCAGCAATAACTGGCCAGGGCTCATCTCAGCACTGATCAACGGCGACGACCTTGCAGTGGGCAATACTGAGTGGGCCATGAACACGATCATGGCCGGTGAAGCCACTCCCGCGCAGATCGCTGGTTTCCTGGTTGCCCTGCGTGCCAAGGGCGAAACGGTGGAAGAACTGACCGGCCTTGTGGAGGCTATGCTTCAGAATGCCAACCCCATACAGATCTCCGGTGAAAAGCTGGACATCGTGGGAACAGGCGGGGACAGGCTGAACACCGTCAACATCTCCACCATGGCAGCCCTTGTTGCGGCCGGTGCGGGCGCGAAAGTCGTCAAGCACGGAAACCGGGCGGCGTCGTCGACGTCTGGTTCTGCTGATGTATTGGAAGCCTTGGGTGTCCGCCTGGACCTTTCGATTGACCAGGTTGCCCGGAATGCGGAGGAGGCAGGAATCACCTTCTGCTTCGCGCAGGTTTTCCATCCCTCGTTCCGTCATACTGCAGTACCCCGGCGGGAGTTGGCAGTGCCCACGGCCTTTAATTTTCTCGGCCCCATGACGAATCCTGCTCATGTTCAGGCGTCGGCAGTCGGCGTCGCCAACGCCCGGATGGCTCCACTTGTTGCGGGCGTCCTTGCCCGTCGCGGCAGCCGCGGCCTGGTGTTCCGCGGCGACGATGGGTTGGACGAATTGACACCCACGGGGCCATCCACAGTCTGGGAGATAAGGAGCGGAACCGTCACGGAACAGGTGTTCTCACCCGCTGCGCTCGGTATCGAACCGTCCACCGTTGCAGATCTGCGGGGCGGGGACGCAGCCGCAAATGCAGTGGTTGTACGTGAAGTCCTTGATGGCAAGACAGGTCCTGTGCGTGATGCTGTCCTCTTGAATGCTGCAGCCGGCCTGGTTTCCGTTGACATGAACGCCGAAGGCGATCTGTTGGAGCGGATGCGAGCCGCCTTCATGCTGGCGGCGGAGTCCGTGGACTCAGGTAAGGCCGCTGGTGTCCTGACCAAGTGGATCGCCCTTAGCCAGAGTTCCAAAGACTAGCCACAGCGTCAGCCTCGCAGGCTGTGCTGCCGCCTCGAAGCGGGATCTAGGGGCGTCCTTAAGTCCTATTCGAAGCCGAGGGCAAAGGCTGCGTCGAGATCGTGCTGCGAGTAGGCACGGAAGGCTATGTGGGTAGTGGTGTGGACTACGGAATCCACCTTCGACAGGCGATCAGCGATGACATCCGCGAGGTCTTCATGCTTGGACACTCTGGCTACAGCGATCAGGTCCCATTCTCCAGTGACGGAATAGACTTCACTGATGCCCTGGATGGCTGAAATCTGCTCGGCGGTTTCCGGAATGCGCGAAGCATCGGTCTTGATCAGGACGAAAGCGGTGATCACGTGGGGCCTTTCCGGAAAAGCTTCATTGCGGACGAACTTCAGCCTAGTACATGGGAGATGAAGGGACCCTTTCAGGCTTTGGAATGGCGTTTTCGTGACGCCCGCAGAATTAACGCGAGAATGGCGCGGAAGCCGAGCAGGAAAACGCCCAGGCTGATGAGTGCCACGATGGCAAAGGGCAACACCACCGTCTGGCCAGTCACCGCCCTGAGCAGAATGCCGATCATTACGGCACCGATCCAGACACAAATGCCCGAAGGCCAGAGGGCATAGGGCGCACGCCAAACCCTTGCGACCAGCCAGGCAACGCCCGCACCAGCGAGGAAGGGCCAGGCCGTGACAAAGGCGCCTGTGATGATGTCTCCCCGGGCATGGGCGTCGCGGCCGATCGCGGCGAAGACAAGAATCAACACGAGATCGGCGGCTGCAGCAGGAATCCAGGATCTAAGCGATGAGGGCATGGTCTGACACTATCCGGGCGGAAGTGCGGGCGCGAAGTTGACGTCCCGCAGATTCTCTCTTGCGCTTGGTTTCTGCTGCGGCCACGATGACTGGCAGGAACAATGGACGCACCCCAATTACTGGAGGAGATCATGCGATTCGTTCAAGTAGCCCAGCACGCCGAAGACCTGAAGAGGGCAGCGGCCTTTTACGCTGCATTGCTGGGCGCCGAGCCCAAAGCCTTGTTTGACCCTCCTGGGCTCCTCTTCTTTGACGTGGGCGGCGTGCGGCTTCTCCTGGAGAAAGGGGCGCCGTCGTCCCTGCTCTATTTCGAGGTTGGAGACCTTCACGGCACAGTGGCGGCATTGAGGAGCAAAGGCGTCAAGATCATTTCGGAGCCTCACATGATCTTCACCCATGAGGATGACCTCCTCGGACCGGCAGATTCCGAGGAATGGATGGCGTTCATTGAGGACAGCGAGGCAAATACGGTAGGCCTGGTCAGCCGGATCAGGACGTCTGGCGACTAACTCTGGCTCAAGGACTGGCCGCCCATGGCTGGTGCGTACAGCGCATGCGGTGACAGCCGCCGTCGGGCGTTGTGTGGGCGAACCCACACGACTACCCTCGGTCGGGGGACAAGTGGTTCCTCACGATCCTGGAGGACTTGCAGAATGCAGAAGATTTCCACCTGTTTGTGGTTTGACGGCCGGGCGGCAGAGGCGGCTGAGTTCTACACCTCGACATTTGATGATTCGTCCATCCTGACATCGATGCCGGGGCCAGGCGGACAGGTCCTGACCGTGGACTTTGAGATTGAAGGGCGGCAGTTCATGGCCCTGAACGGGGGACCCGCCTTCACCTTCAACGAAGCAGTTTCCCTCGTAGTGAACTGCGATTCGCAGGACGAGGTGGACCGTTACTGGAATGCGCTCTTGGAAGGAGGGGGAGAAGAAAGCCAGTGCGGATGGCTGAAGGACAAGTTTGGCTTGTCGTGGCAGATCGTCCCGGCTGGGATGCCGGGCCTGTTGAATGGTCCGGATCCAGCAGGATCCCAGCGGGCAATGGAAGCCATGTTGAAGATGCGGAAGCTTGACATCAACATTCTGCAAAAGGCGTACGACGGCGACTGAAAGTTTGGGGGACAGGCGCCTTTGGGCGCTGCTAGCATTACCGCACGGTGACGTGCGCACCTATCACAACCATGAGGAGAACTGACTGATGACAACCCGCCTCAACCCATATATCTCGTTCCGCGACAATGCCAGGGACGCAATCAACTTCTACGAGTCCGTCTTTGGCGGCGAACTGACACTCAGCACTTTTGGCGAATACCAAGCCAGTGAAGACCCCGCCGAAGCGGAGAAGGTCATGCACGCGATGCTGGTGACACCCAACGGCCTGACCTTGATGGCGGCCGACACACCCAACGGAATGGACTACAACCCTGGCAACAACATCTCGGTGTCGCTCAGCGGTCAGTCCGAGGATGAAGCCGAGCTTCGTGGCTACTGGGACAAACTAGCCGACGGCGGCACCGTCACCATGCCGCTGGAAAGCGCACCTTGGGGTGACACCTTCGGGATGTGTGTGGACAAGTTCGGTATAGCTTGGTTGGTCAATATTGCAGGAGCGCAACAACAGGAGCAGTAGCAGTCGCGCGGAATCAAACGAACGAATGCCTCGTCCGACTCGTTGGACGAGGCATTCACGTGTCCGGCTTACATAATGCGGCGGCCAGAGGGGTCCAACCGGATGCCAACATGCTTTGGCGTCCGCAAGACGACTGAACGGTCCATGATCTCAACCATGGGCAACTTTTCGCCCAGCTGCCGTTCGAGGATGGTCATGTCCTCAAGGCGGCGAAGCCACACCGAGATCACAATCGAATACAGACCGCCTGTGGTGACGACCAGACGCACTTCTCCGAGACCGACCAACCGGCCACCCACTGCCTCCACCTGCGTGGCTGGGACGCGGAGGAAGTACCAAACGTTTACGGGCCAAGGCGACAATGTACGGGCGATTTCGAGCCGGACAACGATCCGATCCTGTGCAAGGGCCGCGCTTAAAGCGGCTTTCGCGCGCGGAGGGCTGATTCCCAACTTTTGGGATATTTCAGTTATCGAGGCTCGACCATCAGAGCGCAGGATCCAAAAAAGTTGCTCTTCCAGGTCTGCGGATGCGCCTTTCGCGGCGGGACTTGGTTGAGGTGCTTCGCGCTCTATGAGTTTTACCTCGTCGTCCCGCAAGGAGCGCAACCGCCAGCTCCTGGCGTCCGCCAACAGATTAATGCCCGGATGGGTTCTTGTACTGCGAATTCCTTTGACGGCTGGCAAGCGGTCCAAAATGAATCGTCCGAGGGAGGCTTCATCGCGGCTCACGACAGTGATGACCATGTCCCTGCCACCTGCGGTGTGATCCATTGAGAGCACATCCGGATCGGCCGCAAGCTCTTCGGTCACGGTTGCCATGCTGGCAGGCGCGCACTCAACTTCCACCAGGGCAAAGGCGACTTTGGAACCGAGGCCACGGTAGGTCGCTACCCATGCCAGCCCTTCCGCGGAAAGAAAATTCCAGCGCCGGGCCAAGGTGACGGCATCGGCACCCACGGCAGGTGCCAAGGCTGTCCATGGTGCGCGGGGGCGGATTTGAAGGGCATGCAGGAGCCTGAGATCCCGTTCATCAAAGTCGAAATCCTGCATGGAACATCTACTTCCAACAAATTGCCTGCGTTTTGAGTGTGACCAATCACTTGCTGCCTAGATTCTAGGCGTCATCACTCAAACACTCTGGAAGGCAGCCATGCTTGCTCCCGTCCTGCGGTTCGGCCGCGTCCAATCTTCCACGACGGTTCGGCAAGAACAAGTGCTACTGAAACCTGCACAAAGTCAGCAGGGGAGGGGAGTGGGCACACATGCGTTAGTTGCGGGCGAGAGTGACACATACCTGGTTGCTTCCGTGCGCGGGGGAGATTCCGGATCCTACGAGGAACTTTTCCGCCGGCATCAAGTCATTGCCACTTATGTTGCCCGGACTGAATCGGATAATCCAACGGACGCTGACGATGTGGTATCCGATGCGTTTGTATCGATCCTAAAATCCCTGCTTCAGGGCAGGGGACCGGTGGACTCGTTCAGGTCATATCTGTTGACCACCGTTCGGCGTATGTCGCACCGCCGCAATTTGCAGAGCAGGCGAGCAGCGGCGACGCTGAACAGCGCTGCGGGTGAAGTGGTAGTTGGCAATGATGATCCTGTTCTCAAAGACTTCGAGAATACGATCCTTATGCTGGCTTTCCGTTCCTTGCCATCCCGCTGGCAGGCCGTACTTTGGCATGTGGACGTTGAGGGCATGAAGCCGGCTGCAGCGGCACGGGCTATGGAACTGACTCCAAACGCTGTGTCGTCATTGCTCATCAGAGCGCGGGAGGGTCTCCGTCAGGCATACCTGCAGGAACATGTGAAGGACGCTGCCACCGACCCCTGCGCAGGCTTCTCGCGCTATCTAAGCAAATACGTCCGAAGTGCCGTGCGCCAGGCCGCCCAGGAGAAAGTGCGCCGCCACTTGGACGACTGCCTCCGTTGCACAGGGGTATTGGCTGAATTACGGGAAGTTCAGTCAGGAATGAAACAGGCCGGGTCCCGCGCTGGATAGGCCTTAGTGGGTGGGTGGGCTCCGCCCCTTAAGGGAGTCGACTCTGGGTCTATCGTCTGGAGACCGCCGTACGGAAGGGAGGAGTCATGCGCAAATTGATCTATGGCATGAATCTGACCCTGGACGGATACCCAACGCCACCCCGGCGAAGATTGAATTCGCGCGCAACTGGCGGGACCCGCCGAAGGTGGTGTTCTCCTCGACGATCGACAAGGTCGACTGGAACACCCGCCTGGTCAGGCGCGACGCGATCGCCGAGATCGCCCGGCTCAAGCCCGAGGACGGCGGCCCGATGAGAGCCG
Source organism: Paenarthrobacter sp. RAF54_2 (assembly GCF_052113945.1). Taxonomy (NCBI): domain Bacteria; kingdom Bacillati; phylum Actinomycetota; class Actinomycetes; order Micrococcales; family Micrococcaceae; genus Paenarthrobacter; species Paenarthrobacter sp. RAF54_2. The sequence goes on along the minus strand of NZ_JBFRDV010000018.1, from coordinate 8,176 downwards.
GTGGCGCAACACTCGCCGCGGCGACCAACTTCGATGAATTGTGATTCGGCTTCGATTCCTTCTCTCTTGCTTGGACTTCGTAAAGAGGCTCGAAACCCGGGGGAAGATGAGCTGCGCTCGTTAGTTGAGGGCTGACATCTCAAGATTTTCAGGCTCCGTCGGTGAACCAGCCCATCCCGCTTGCGTGGGTTCGTGGAACGCGCTCCTGGTGGCGGCCTGCTCTAAAGTTTGACGATGTCGAGGACCAAAGATTTGATCACATCATTCGTCAGCCCGCCGGTCGTTCGTCGATATGTGCACGGCATTGTTCAGGGACCTGTCTCCGCCCGGTTCAGTTGGTGCCTGACCCTGTCTCGGAGGACGCGGGTATGGGTTCACCACCGCCAGCGAGGCAACGCCGCCGCGACACCGGCGCTTAATGCCACCGCGGCGCAGAAAGCCGCTTTTATCTTGGGGCGCTGGTGCCGATGAGCCGAAGAGCGTAGCGTCTTATCAGATAGGGGGTTCGCAGGGAATCCGCTGTGGTGTGCCGTTTGGTTTGATTTATCCCGTGAAGGGTCCGTGATGGCTGGGTGGAATGCTGACACTGCTGCAGGGCCGTCCGGGCCGGGTTCGGTCACCCTGGTGGAAGGCGCATCGTTCTGTATCTCCGCGGCAAACGGCGACATTCAACCCCAGTTTCCACACGGGGTTTTCGTCGAGGACACGCGAATCCTTTCCTCTTGGCGTGTGCTCATCAACGGCGCCCCGCTGGAGCCACTGGGGGCGAAGACGAAGGAACCGTACCGTGCTTTGTTTATCGGGCGTGTCCCACGCCCAGATGGATACGCGGATAGCCCCCTGATCGTCGAACGTCTCCGCGAGGTTGGTGCCGGCATTCTGGAACGGATTACTGTCCGAAACTACTCGCCGTCCAGCGCTGAATGTGCTCTGACTCTTCACGTGGAGGCGGACTTCGCGGATCTCTTCGAGGTGAAAGAGGCCCGAATCCAGCGGCGCTGGGAAGAGTCCCGTGACGTATCAGGCGACTCGCTAATCATCAGGGCGGTCTGGCAGGACGTTCAGAAGGGTGTTGTGGTGGCGGCCGACGGGGCCGACATAACCCCCGAGGGGCTTGCCTACCGATTCAGTGTTCCCGCGCATGGACAGTGGAGTACTGTGTTAAGCGTCACGGCCTTCGCTGGCGGAACCCCCTCCGCCGCACGCTTTATTCGGGCCGATGAAGGCGAAATGTCTCCTCGTGACCGGCGCCGCCAGGAGTGGGTATCCAAGATCCCTGTACTACACATCAGCAACGCGTCAATCGAACGCACGCTCCGGCGCAGCTACGACGACCTCGGCGCTCTGCGCATTCAGGATCCTGACCACCCCAACAGGATCGTAGTGGCTGCTGGTGCCCCCTGGTTCATGACTTTATTTGGCCGGGACTCGCTTTGGGCGTCCCTTATGGCACTGCCCGTTGATCCCTCCCTGGCCTTCGGCACCATCCAGACTTTGGCCGACCGTCAGGGGCACGTGACGGATGAAATGAGCGAAGAGGAGCCGGGCAAAATCCTCCACGAGGTCAGATTTGGCGTATCCAGTGGGCTGGCATTGGGCGGGAAACCCAGCTACTTCGGCAGCGTTGATGCCACGCCGCTTTTTGTGGCACTGTTCGGCGAGGTCAGCCGCTGGGGATTCGCATCAGAAACCATTGCGGACCTTCTGCCACATGTCGACCGGGCGCTGGACTGGATCCGCCACTACGGGGACAAGGACGGCGACGGTTTTATCGAATATTCACGGCTCAATGATCACGGCCTGATCAATCAGGGATGGAAGGACTCGTGGGACGGCATCAACTTCGCCGATGGGAATATAGCTCAGCCACCTATCGCTTTATGCGAGGTGCAGGCCTACGTCTACGGCGCTTATCTGGGCCGGTCGTGGATAGCTCACGAAGCCGGTGACTTGGAGCTTGCGGCCGAGTATCGGGAGCTCGGGGCGCGGTTGAAGAAGCAGTTCAACGAACAGTTTTGGCTGCCTCACCGTGGTTACTACGCCGTCGCCCTGGACGGCGACAAGCGGCCGGTCGACGCCTGTGCTTCCAACATGGGTCAATGCCTTATGTTTGGGATCGTTGACAACGACAAGGCTGCGCTGGTGGCTGACCAGTTGATGTCCCCTGAGATGTTCAGTGGCTGGGGTGTGCGAACGTTGGCCAGCAACATGGGCGCATACAACCCTGCCAGCTACCACAATGGATCAGTTTGGCCCCACGACAACGCGATTATCGCAACAGGACTCCTGCGTTACGGCTTTATCGAGCAGGCGCAGAGGATCGCGACAGCGCTGTTTGAGGCGGCAGAGTACTCCGAGGGGCGGTTGCCCGAATTGTTCTGCGGCTTCGGCCGCGATCAATTCGACGAACCCCTCCCTTACCCCACAGCATGCTCCCCGCAGGCATGGGCGGCAACCACGCCAATCCAACTGATCAAGAGCTTGATGGGTTACCACGTCGACGTTTTGCAAGGCGGAGTTTGGTTGGATCCCGTGCTCCCGAAATCGTATGGCGACCTCCACCTCACCAACGCCCCCCTGGCAAATGGCAGGATCACAATTGATATCTCTGATTCGACCACAGCCGTTCACGGACTGCCCGAGGGCATGATCTTCCACCGCGGAATCCGGCCCCGGGTGACCGACCTGGTGGAGAAGGTCAAACCCCAGCGGTGATCTGGTCTCGGCATGTCATGCCTTCCTATAAGCCCCTCGGGTCCTGAATGGTGCCCCCGTTAGGCGGCCGATGACGTCGGCCTTCGCCCAAATGGAATCTAGGGAATAAAAGGGCCGTTTCCGTAGGTTGCCGGAACACATCGCCGCTGGCTAGTTTGAAGACGCCGGCCGCGTCGTGCTGTTTGGCGAACAGACGGTGAGGTGCCGTAAACGTTGCGATTTTGATGATCCGGGTGATCATCCGACACCTCACCGCTGGAATATAGAGGCAATTAGGACTGCCAGCTACACGGCACGCTCCTCGTGCCCGTTGTATTCGCCCAGAGGGCGGATGAGGGAGTTGGACGACTGCTGTTCCATGATGTGGGCCGTCCAGCCGGTGATACGGCTGGCGACAAACAGGGGAGTGAAGGTCGCGGTGTCGAAGCCCATGAGGTGGTAAGCGGGGCCGGCGGGGTAGTCGACGTTGGGTTTGATGTTCTTGGCCTCGTCCATGGCCTGTTCCAGGCCGTTGTAGAGGCCCAGGAGTTCGGGCCGGCCGTAGTGGGCGATCATCTTGTCCAGGGCCTCTTTCATGATGGGCACCCGGGAGTCGCCCTGCTTGTAGACACGGTGACCGAAGCCCATGACCTTCTTCTTCCGGGCGAGGGCGTCTTCCATCCAGGCCTTCGCCCGGGCGGCTGCTTCCTCGAGGGATTCCTGGGGGCGGATGCCGATTTCGTCGAAGGTGTACATGACCGCTTCGTTCGCGCCGCCGTGCAGCGGGCCTTTGAGCGCGCCGATGGCTCCGGTGACCGCCGAGTGAAGGTCGGAGAGGGTCGAGGCGATGACGCGGGCGGTGAAGGTGGAGGCGTTGAAGGAATGTTCGGCGTAGAGGATCATCGAGACGTCAAAGGCCTTCACGACTTCCGGGACCTGTTCTTCGCCGAATGTCATCCAGAGGAAATTGGCAGAGTAGCCAAGGTCGTCACGAGGCTCGATGGCGCCCTGCCCATGGCGGCGGCGCTGGTCATAGGCAACCACGGCAGGCATTGCGGCCCACAGGTCAATCGCCTTCTTCATATTGGCCTCAGGAGATGAATCCTCCGCCAATTCATGGCGGGCGCCGAGCACCGAGGCCGCGGTGCGGCACACGTCCATCGGGTGGGCGTTCTTGGGCAAGGCGTCGATGATGGCTTGGAGTGTAGGGGCGAGTGCCCGGCCGGCCCGTTCGAGTGCAGTGAACTCCGCCAGTTGCTGCTGGGTGGGCAGCTCACCGTTCCAGAGCAGATAGGCGACCTCTTCGAAGCTGCATTTGGCCGTGAGTTGCTGTACCGGGTACCCGCGGTATAACAGTGAATTCGTTTCAGGGTTGACCTTTGAGACGGCGGTGAAGTCCACCACAACGCCGGCCAGGCCCTTTCTAATCTCGGTGTCAGTCATGCTGAACTCCTTTGCAGTGTTTGTTCTAGTGGATGTCTGGAATCTGTATACATAGGCGCTATTTAAATCCAAAGTAAATGCCGAGGAGCCAAATCGGCATCTATGTAAATCAGGCCGGTTCGGCATTCGTTTCGCAAAATTGAGCGCTACAACTTAAGCCTGGTCCTACGTGTCTAATCTGGGCATCCGTCTCATTCCTTATGTCCTTGCCCGCGGTCCAACAGTTCGTGGCCGTGGTGGGGCGCGAACTCATGTCGGTAGTGAAGGCCAATCCAAGGAGATGCGTTGAATTCATCAATGTTGAACGCTTCTAGCTCAATCCGCGCTTTTGGGCAGTGCACCTTATCGGGCGCCCCTGACCCAAAGATAGGCTGATCAGGGCTATTGAAATTAAATCGACGCCACAGCATGGTCTCTTCCCGTCTTGTTGGGGTCACTGAATTGGATAACCAACGGAACATCACGAATCGTTCGTTCGTCTGGGACCTAAAGGTCCTGATTTCCGCTAGAAGGCACGAAGGATGTCTTCGACGCGTTGTTTGGCGTCGCCGAAGAGCATTTGGGAATTGTCCCGGAAGAACAGGGGATTCTGCACGCCGGCGTAGCCGGCGGCCATGGAGCGTTTGAAGACCACAACGTTTTCGGCTTCCCAGACCCGCAGGACGGGCATGCCTGCGATGGGGCTTCCCGGGTCTTCGGCTGCGGCGGGGTTGACGGTGTCGTTTGCGCCGATGACCAGGACCACGGAGGTGGCGCCGAGGTCGTCGTTGATTTCGTCCATTTCCAGGACGATGTCGTAGGGGACTTTTGCTTCGGCGAGGAGGACGTTCATGTGTCCGGGCAGCCGCCCGGCGACGGGGTGGATGCCGAAGCGGACGTTCACGCCGCGTTCGCGGAGTTGGTGGGCGAGTTCGGCGACCGGGTACTGGGCTTGGGCGACGGCCATGCCGTAGCCGGGGGTGATCACGACGGACGAGGCGTTGGTCAGCATTTCCGCGGTTGCCTGGGCCGTGATTTCGCGGTGCTCGCCCTGGTCTGCGTCTCCTTTACTGGTGGGGGCCGCGATGCCGAAGCCGCCGGCGATCACGGAGATGAAGGACCGGTTCATGGCTGTGCACATGATGTAGGACAGGTACGCGCCGGAGGAGCCGACCAGGGCTCCGGTGATGATGAGCAGGTCGTTGTTGAGCAGGAAGCCGGCGGCTGCTGCGGCCCAGCCGGAGTAGCTGTTGAGCATGGAGACGACGACGGGCATGTCGCCGCCGCCGATGGAGGCGACCAGGTGCCCGCCCAGACCCAGAGCCAAGAGGGTGACGACGATGAGGAGCCAGAGCTGGGAGTCATTGACATACCAGACGGTCAGCGCGACGAAAGCCGCGAGGGCGCCGAGGTTGATCGCGTTCTTCCCCGGCAGCATCAGGGGTGAGGATTTCATCCGGGCGGAAAGCTTCAGGAACGCCACGATCGAACCGGTGAAGGTCACCGCCCCGATGAACACGCCGATGAACACCTCGGCATGGTGGATCGCCATCAGGTTCGGGGACAGGGCCGGGGCTTGGAGGTGTCCGTTCCAGCCGACGAGCACGGCCGCGAGGCCCACGAAGCTGTGCAGCAGGGCGATGAGCTCGGGCATCCCGGTCATTTCCACGACCCGTGCGCGCCAGAGCCCGATCGCGCCGCCAACCACTACTGCCGCGATGAGCAGGCCCAGGCCTGTCAGGGCGTGGCCGGTGCCCCAGGCTCCTTGGAGGGTCAGCCAGACGGTCGCGGCGAGGGCGATGACCATGCCGGTGATGCCGTAGATGACACCTGTCTTGGCTTTCTCGTGCTTGCTCAGTCCGGCGAGGCTGAGGATGAACAGCAGCGCCGCGACGATGTACGCGGCCCCCGCGATGGAGTCGGCGGTCAACGGACCGGAGGCGGTGTCAGACACAGTAAGGCTCCTCGAAACGATTTGGGCTGCTGTTACGGCTACGGCGCTCATGAACGGCCCTTCCCGGCCGTGAACATCGCGAGCATGCGCCGCGTGACGGCGAAGCCGCCGAAGATATTGATGCTGGCCAGCAGGACCGCGACGGCGGCCAGGACCTGCATGACAATGTTCTCGGAGGTGACCTGGAGCAGGGCACCGACGACGATGATCCCGGAGATCGCGTTCGTCACGGACATCAGCGGGGTGTGCAGGGCGTGGTGGACTTTCCCGATGACGTAGAACCCAACCACCACCGAAAGCATCAGCACCGTGAAGTGCTGGGGCAGCGGCGCCGGGGCAACGGTATTGATCCCGAACAGCACTGCGATGCCCGCGGCGAACAGACCTGCCTTACCGCCTGCGCCGAGGCCCGGTTTCTTCTTCGGCGCCGTGTTCTCGGCGGCCGTCGCGGCGTCTGTCTTCACGGCCGGTGCGGCGGAGACCTGGACCGGGGGTGGTGGCCAGGTCTTCTCACCCTCACGCACCATGGTCACTGAACGTTGGACGACGTCGTCGAAATCGATCCGCAGCACTCCGTCCTTGTCCGGGGTGAGGAGCTTGAGCAGGTTCAGCAGGTTCGTCCCGTACAGCTGGGATGCCTGGGCCGGCAGCCGTGAGGGGAGATCGGTGTAGCCCAGGATGACGACCCCGTTGTCCGTGACGATGCGTTCCCCGGCGACGGAACCTTCCACGTTGCCGCCCTGACCGGCAGCCATATCAACAATCACGCTGCCCGGCTTCATCCCATCCACGTCATCCGCCGTGAGCAGTTTCGGTGCAGGCCGGCCAGGGATCAGGGCCGTGGTGATGATGATGTCCACATCGCGGGCCTGCTCGGTGTAGATCTCGGCTGCGCGCCTGTTGTACGCCTCCGACGTTGCTTTGGCGTACCCATCGGAGGATTTCATCTCCTCCTCCACCTCAACCTTGAGGTAAGTACCGCCAATAGACTTCACCTGGTCAGCCACCTCGGGCCGCGGATCGGTCGCGCGCACGATCGCGCCCAGGCTGGAGGCCGCACCGATCGCCGCGAGGCCGGCAACACCGGCGCCAGCGACCAGGACCTTCGCGGGCGGGACCTTGCCCGCCGCGGTGACCTGCCCGGTGAAGAACCGGCCGAATTCGTGGGCGGCTTCAATGACGGCCCGGTACCCGGCAATATTCGCCATCGAACTAAGCACGTCCATCGACTGTGCCCGGGAAATACGCGGCACGGCATCCAACGCCAGCGCAGTGATCGGCCGTTCCGCCAGGGCCTCCACCAACTCCGGCCGCAGGCCCGGGCTAAGGGAGCCGATCAGCGTCGCGCCCTCGGTAAGACGGGCGATCTCTTCCTGAGTGGGCGGGTTCACGCGCAGCACGACGTCGGCACCCCACGCCTCATCCGCACCCACAATCAGTGCGCCGGCCTCTTCGTAGGCTTCATTACGGAACGACGCGCGCTCCCCGGCACCCTTCTCGACCACCACCTCGAAGCCCAACCCCAGCAACTGCTTCACGGTGGCGGGCGTTGCCGCCACCCTCGTCTCGTGACCCAACTCGGCCACGATGCCAATACGTGTCACTATTTTCTCTTTCTAAGATTTGATGCCGGTAAATGCTGATGCCTCAGCCGACACTGTCAACGTCCCGGAGGTTTGGCTTGGAATTGAAGCCCGTGCCTCAGGACAGGATCGCCACGTGCGGTGCGGGACGAACGGAGGTAGTTGTCGATGAACGTGGTATCGCATCCAACCTCATGGTATCGTATTCATAAGTTTTGGGTTGTGTGGCTGTCTTGGTTGTTTCGGGCGCTGCGCACGATGAGTTAAGTCGAGGTGGAGTCTTGTCAGCGAGGACGGAAGAGATGTTGAGCGTGCCTTCGGAGGCGGTGGATGTTCGTGTCGATAAGTGGTCAACACCGGTTTTGAATGATGAGAATCGGTTGAAGTTGGCGACGTTCGCTACGAATATGCGTGGGAGTGTGACGCTTGCCAATGTGGAGGGCAAGGTCCTGGGCAGTTGGGAGGAGAGCCTTCGGTTGGCGCAGCATGCTGATCGGATCGGGTTTGATGCGGTGATCCCGGT
>NZ_JBFRDV010000017.1:0-105796 GCF_052113945.1 Paenarthrobacter sp. RAF54_2 | reverse complement strand
GTGGCGAGCGTAAGCCCTTCGGCGACCGCCCGCCCCGCGATGGTGAGCGTCGTTCCTTCGGTGGCGATCGTGATCGTAAGCCGTTCGGTGACCGTGGTGATCGTCCGGCCCGTGATGGTGAGCGTCGTCCGTTCAACAGCGACCGTGGCGAGCGTAAACCCTTCGGTGACCGCCCCGAGCGTGGTCCCCGGAACTTTGATGGCCCCCGTCGTGATGGCGAGGAACGTCGTCCCTTCAACAATGACCGTGGTGACCGTCCCGCGCGCGATGGTGAGCGTCGTCCGTTCAACAGCGATCGCGGCGAGCGTAAGCCGTTTGGTGACCGTCCCGAGCGTGGTGGTGAGCGTCGTCCGTTCAACAATGACCGTGGCGAGCGTAAGCCGTTCGGTAGCCGCCCTGAGCGTGGCCCGCGGAACTTTGATGGCCCGCGGCGTGATGGCGAGGAGCGTCGTCCGTTCAGCAATGATCGTGGCGAGCGTAAGCCGTTTGGTGACCGTCCCGAGCGTGGTGGCGAGCGTCGTCCGTTCAACAATGACCGTGCCAACTCCTGGGAAGACCGTCCCGCCCGCGTTCCCAACGCGAAGGACATTCGCAGCGCCAACCGCCCTGACCGCGAACGTTCTCCGGAGATCGATGAGGATGTCACGGGCAAGGAACTTGACCGCGCCACCGGGCACCAGATCAAGACCCTCGAAGAGCAGAGCGCAGGCTGGGTGGCGAAGCACCTGGTCATGGCCGGTCGCCTGATCGACATCGAGCCGGAGCTGGCCTTCCAACACGCTTTGGCCGCCAGTCGCAGGGGTGGTCGGCTGTCGGCTGTCCGGGAAGCTGTTGGCTTGACGGCTTACGCTGCAGGTCACTATGGCGAAGCGCTGCGCGAATTCCGTACGTACCGCCGCATCAGCGGATCCAACGTTCATCTGCCCGTCATGGCGGACTGTGAGCGTGGCCTTGGCCGCCCTGACCGTGCACTGGACATGGTCCGGTCTCCTGAAGCGCAGGACCTGGATGCTCCGGGCAAGGTAGAGCTGGCGATTGTGGCTTCGGGCGCCCGTGCTGACCTCAACCAACTTGATGCTGCTGTAGCCGAGCTTGAGATCCCGCAGCTGGACATTAACAGGGCATTCTCTTACAGCCCCCGTCTGTTCCGCGCGTATGCAGAAGCACTGACTGCTGTGGGTCGCACTGAGGAAGCCGAAAAGTGGGCTCGTCAGGCACTGGTAGCTGAGAATGCCCTCGGCGTTGGTGACTTCGCCGAACCGGAAATTCTTGACCTCGGCTGGGACGAGCAGGAAGAAGCAGCGGCTGCACGGAAGCCACGCTTCGAGAAGCGCGGCGAGGATTCCGACGTCGTGAGGGCGGAAAGCGAAACGGTGATCGCGGAGGCGGCTGCTGCAGACGCCGAACACGACGACGTTGACATTGATGATGCAGAGTCGGACTACTTCGAGTCGGACGACGCCGAGTCGGACATTGATTCAGCTGACGAAGCCGAAGAAGCTGACGAATCAGAAGAAGCCGAGGAAGCAGTAGCACACACGGAATCCACCGAGGAACAGGGCACTGACTCCCAGCATGGCTGATTCACTCATTTCGTCCTTTGACGCGGTTCTTTCCGATCTTGATGGTGTCGTTTACGCAGGTCCCCATGCAATTCCCGGGGCTGTGGAGTCGCTGCAGCGCCTGGAGACCGTAGGCGTCGGCTTGGGTTACGTGACGAACAACGCCTCGCGTACTCCCGCCCAGGTTGCTGCGCACTTGCGGGAACTGGGGGCTCCTGCGGAGGATCACCAGGTGGTCAGTTCTTCGCAGGCTGCCGGGGAGCTGCTTGCTTCCATGCTGCCTGCGGGGGCTCACGTGCTCATTACCGGCAGCGCGGCGTTGGCCCACGAGATCGAACTGGTGGGCCTCAAGCCCGTGCATAGTGCGGCGGAATCGCCGGTAGCTGTTGTCCAGGGCTTCAACCCTGAGATCGGCTGGAAGGACCTCGCTGAGGCCTCCTATGTTGTTGCCGGTGGCGCCCAGTGGTTTGCGACCAACACGGATATGTCGATCCCGCAGGCGCGCGGTATGGCTCCTGGCAACGGTACTCTCGTTGCCGCAGTTGCGGCCGCAACGGGCAAGACGCCGATGGTGGCCGGTAAACCGGAGGCGCCGTTGTTCCATGCTGCGGCCAAGCGCTTGAAGTCTGATCGCCCTTTGGTGGTGGGGGACCGTTTGGATACGGACATCCTGGGCGGCAACCGTGCGGGATTTTCGACGGCGGCGGTACTCACCGGCGTCGATACGACGCTGTCGATTCTGGCTGCCCGGACGGAAGAGCGTCCGGACTACCTTTTGGCAGACTTGGGGGACCTTTACGCCCCTTACCCGGAAATCGTCAACGACGCCGGCACTTACCGTTGCGGTGCAGCGTCAGCAGTTGCTGAGGATGGCAAGGTCACGTTGACCGGGAATAAGGATGACCTCGACGCGTGGCGTGCTGCCTGCGCGGCATGGTGGGCTGAGGTTCCGGACACTGCTGTAGCTCAGGCGCCCCAGCTGGAATGGCGAACTCACTAGACTGGTGCGATGACCGAGGCCAACAATTACCCGGAAGCTGAGGCTGAACGGCCCCCTGTGCGCTGGCCAGAGGCTCTTGAAGCCACCGGCGACGTCCCTGTGGACCGCGCCCTTGGCTTGTTGGAGGGCGTTCATGGGGCTCCGGTGGCAGACCACGCTGGGTTGTACACGGCAATTCATGACTCCCTCCTGGAGGCTCTGGATGCTGAGCCCGGCCTGCCGCCGGTAGTGGACCGGGATACCGCTCGTACCCGCCCGGAAGGCGAGAATTAGCGAATGGCAAGACTTGATCAGGAACTCGTCACCCGTGGGCTGGCGAGGTCCCGGACGCACGCTGCCAAGCTCATTAGCGACGGCAAGGTGAGTTCAGGCGGGGTTGTCTTCGCCAAAGCGGCCCAGCAAGTGGACGCCGACACAGACCTGGACGTCCAATCCCACCTTGAGGACATTTACGTGAGCCGCGCCGGGCACAAACTGGCCGGCGCGCTGGCCGCGTTTCCGGCGGTAGCAGTATCCGGTCGCCGGTGTCTCGACGCCGGAGCCTCCACTGGCGGCTTCACGGACGTGCTGCTTCGGCAGGGAGCCGCGCAAGTGGTGGCGGTCGACGTCGGGCATGGCCAACTGGTGCCGCTGCTCCGCGATGATCCCCGGGTGGTGGTCCATGAGGGGCTCAATGTCAGGTATATGACGCCGGACCAGATCGGTGGCACCGCAAGCCTGACTGTCGCAGACCTGTCCTTCATTTCCCTGACGTTGGTCCTGGGCCCCCTTGCTGCCTGCACGGAACCTGGCGGAGACCTTGTCCTGATGGTCAAGCCGCAGTTTGAAGTCGGCAAGGAGCGGCTAAGCCGCACGGGCGTCGTGTCTTCCGAGAATGAACGACGCCGGGCGGTGGCCCAGGTTGCCCGCGCTGCAGTTGATGCGGGGCTGCAACTTCATGGCCTGGCGGCAAGTCCACTTCCGGGCCAGGACGGAAATGTTGAGTACTTCCTGTGGATGAAGCGCAGGATGTCCGCTGTGTTGCCTAAGATCGTAGAGCGGGACGAGGACGTTGCTGCATTGATAAAGAACCTCTGGCCAAACGACTAGAAAGCAGAACCCGATGAGCAGGCATGTACTTGTCCTTGCCCACACAGGGCGGGAGGAATCGCTCCGGGCGGCGTGGGATGCTTGTACGCAATTGCACTCGTCGGGCCTGGTGCCGGTCCTTCAGAAGTCAGAATTGGCAGATGTCGAGCGCTTCTTTGGTGCCGTTGATACCCCCATTGAGATCCTCCACGACGACGTGAGTCTGGAAGACGTGGAATTGGTGATGGTCCTTGGTGGCGACGGAACAATCCTGCGCGCGGCGGAGCTGGTCCGGGAGGTGGACGTTCCCTTGCTGGGCGTCAACCTCGGCCATGTGGGCTTCCTTGCAGAGAGCGAACGTGCTGATCTGGCGCAGACGGTTGAATGGATCGCGAGTCGCCAGTACACCGTCGAAGAGCGCATGACGATCGATGTCCAGGTGTGGATCAAGGGCCAGAAGATCTGGCATACCTGGGCCTTGAACGAGGCCGCGATTGAGAAGGCCAATCGAGAACGGATGCTGGAAGTCGTCACTGAGGTGGATGAACGGCCGTTGACCTCGTTCGGCTGTGATGGCGTGGTCCTTGCGACGCCAACGGGATCGACGGCGTACGCGTTTTCGTCTGGTGGGCCGGTGGTGTGGCCTGAAGTGGAAGCCCTCGTCATTGTGCCGATCAGCGCCCACGCCCTTTTTGCCAAACCCTTGGTGGTGTCTCCGCGATCCAAGCTGGCTGTGGAAATCATGAACCGGACGGATGCCTTGGGCGTCCTTTGGTGTGATGGCAGGCGCTCCGTTGACTTGCCTCCGGGGGCCCGTGTTGAGGTGACCCGCTCAGCCACGCCCGTACGCCTGGCACGGACACATAAGACTCCTTTCTCGGCACGGCTTGTGCGCAAGTTCCAGCTTCCCATCCACGGCTGGCGTGGTCCGGCTCCCCGCTCAGGGGAAGTCCACACCGGCCCCATCCCCGTGATTCGAACACTTTCACCGGCTCCTTTGCCTACCCCCCGGGACGCGAGTGATCTCCGGGATACCGAAACGTCCCTGAACCCGGGGCACGGTGAGCCATCCGACCCCACGAATGCGAAGTGAAGCATGCTTGAAGAACTCCGAATCCGTGATCTCGGTGTCATCACCGATGCCGCCCTGCCGCTAGGGCCCGGCCTCAGCGTCGTAACCGGTGAAACTGGTGCCGGCAAGACCATGGTGGTGACCGCCGTCGGGCTCCTCCTGGGTGCCCGTTCGGACGCCGGCGCAGTCCGGAGCGGCGCCAAATCTGCCTCTGCGGAGGCGGTCCTGAAGCTTGATCCAGGCCACAGCGCCGTAGAGCGGGCCAAGGAGGCCGGCGGTGAGGCGGAGGAGTTCGACGGCGTCGCTGAACTCCTGCTGGCCCGCACCGTTGGTGCCGATGGCCGCAGCCGGGCTTACGTTGGGGGACGGGCGGCACCGGTAGGGGTTCTGGCCGAACTTGGGGAGAGCCTGGTGGTGGTGCATGGACAGTCGGACCAGATCCGGCTGAAAAGCGCTACGGCACAGCGACACGCCCTGGATCGCTTCGCTGGTGCAGCGCTGGCCAAGGTTCTGGGGGAGTACCAGGATCTGTACAACCACTGGAAGTCCATTCAGGCCGAGCTGGAGACACTTCGCAGCGAAGCGCGGGAACGGCTTCGTGAGGCGGAATCGCTGGACGCCGCTCTCAAAGAGATCGATGACGTGGATCCCCAGCCTGGTGAGGATGAGACCCTCAAGGCTGAGGCCGTAAAGCTTGCCAACGTTGAAGAACTCCGGCTCGCAGCGGCAGCGGCACATGAGTCGCTCATCGCCGAGGAATTCGGCGATGCCGGCGATGCCACATCGATGGTGGATGCGGCCAAGCGGACGCTGGAGCACGTTGCAGAACATGATGAGGCGTTGGGGGCCGCTGCTGCACGTCTTGCAGAAGTTGGCTTCCTGCTGAACGATATCGCCGCTGACTTGTCCAGCTACCAAGCTGCATTGGACACTGAAGGCCCGGAGCGGCTCTCTGAAATTGAGGAACGCCGCGCAGCCTTGGCCAAACTGATCCGCAAGTACGCCCCCAGCATCGATGAGGTGCTGGAGTGGTCGGCCACTGCCCGGATGCGTTTGGACGAGCTGCAGGACGATTCAAGCCGCATCGAATCCTTGGATGCCGAGGTGGCTTCGAGCGAAGCTACCCTGCGCAAGCAGGCCGCAGCGATCAGCAAGGCCCGGCTGAAGGCGGCCAAGGACCTCTCAGCCCGCGTGAGTGCAGAGTTGAAGGCTTTGGCGATGGCGGATGCCACATTGATCATCCAGATAGAGGACAGCGGATCGCTTGGCCCCTGGGGGACTGACGAGATAGCCTTCCTCCTCCAACCACACTCTGGCGCTCCGGCGCGTCCACTGGGCAAGGGAGCCTCCGGCGGTGAACTCTCAAGGGTGATGCTGGCCATCGAGGTGGTGCTCGCGGCGGTGGATCCTGTTCCTACATTCGTCTTTGACGAGGTGGACGCCGGAGTGGGTGGACGGGCCGCCGTCGAGATCGGGCGCCGGCTGGCCATGTTGGCCCGCCACGTCCAGGTCCTCGTGGTGACGCACCTGCCGCAGGTTGCCGCCTTCGCTGATCAGCACATCCGTGTTACCAAAACCTCAGTTCGGGGCGCCGACGGAAAAACGTCCACCGGATTCACCTCCAGCGATGTGCAACTGCTGGACGACGACGAGCGCGTGAAGGAGCTTGCCCGTATGTTGGCCGGGCAGGAGGACTCAGAATCTGCCCAGGCACACGCGCAGGAATTGTTGGACGATGCGAAATTGCTTCCCCAGAGGGCCTAGGAAATTCTCGGCACGGGGCTGATTAAGGACTGCGACCACTATCACATCCGTGCACTTGGTCCCGCCCGGCTCTTGATTGCAGGCATGGTCTTGGGCAACTATTGACCATTTGGGGAATCCGGACGGACGCTTGGAAGGCGTAATTGATGATAAGCTCGAATTCCGTGGTGCAGCGATCAAATTCCCGTGTAAATTCCCGGTTCCCGGGCTCGTCCAAGACGACCAAACACATCTTCGTCACCGGTGGTGTGGCGTCCTCGCTCGGTAAGGGTCTGACGGCTTCCAGCCTCGGCCACCTGCTGCGGGCACGCGGTTTGTCTGTAACTATGCAGAAGCTCGATCCCTATTTGAACGTGGATCCGGGCACGATGAATCCCTTCCAGCACGGCGAAGTTTTCGTGACTGATGATGGCGCCGAAACCGACCTCGACATCGGACACTACGAGCGCTTCCTCGATGAAAACCTCGAAGGTTCGGCCAACGTCACAACAGGCCAGATCTACTCCACGGTCATCGCAAAGGAACGCCGTGGTGAATACCTTGGAGACACCGTTCAGGTCATCCCGCACATCACGGATGAAATCAAGCGCCGCATGCGCCTTCCCGCCGAAGGCAAGAACGCTCCGGATGTCATCATCACCGAAATCGGTGGCACGGTGGGCGACATCGAATCGCAGCCCTTCCTTGAGTCGGCCCGCCAGGTGCGCCAGGACATCGGCCGAAACAATGTCTTCTTCCTCCACGTATCCCTGGTTCCGTACATCGGGCCTTCCCAGGAACTGAAGACCAAGCCGACGCAGCACTCCGTGGCAGCCCTTCGTTCCATCGGTATCCAGCCCGAAGCCATCGTGATCCGTTCGGACCGCGAAGTGCCGGACGCCATGCGCGAGAAAATCGGCCGCATGTGCGACGTCGATATCGACGCCGTCGTCAACGCCGCTGACGCACCCAGCATCTACGACATCCCCAAGACGCTGCACTCCCAAGGCCTGGACTCCTACATCGTCCGTGCACTGGACCTGCCGTTCAAGGACGTCGACTGGAGCAAGTGGGACAAGCTGCTCGAAGCTGTCCACAACCCCAAGCATGAGGTCGAGATCGCCCTGGTGGGCAAGTACATCGATCTTCCCGATGCTTACCTTTCGGTGACCGAGGCCCTCCGTGCAGGTGGGTTCGCGAATGAAGCCAAAGTCAAGATCCGCTGGGTCCCCTCTGACGAGTGCGAAACACTTGCAGGCGCCACCAAGTCCCTTGCCGGCGTCGACGCCATCTGCGTGCCGGGAGGCTTCGGCATCCGTGGCCTGGAGGGCAAGTTGGGCGCGTTGAAGTTTGCCCGCGAATCCAAACTCCCGGTTCTGGGCCTGTGCCTTGGCCTTCAGTGCATGGTGATCGAGTACGCCCGCAACGTGGTTGGCCTGGAAGGCGCCTCGTCCAGTGAGTTCGAGCCGGACTCCAAGTACCCGGTTATCGCCACTATGGAGGAGCAGCTGGACATTGTGGAAGGCAAGGGAGACCTCGGCGGCACCATGCGCCTGGGACTCTACGAAGCCAAGCTGGACGAGGGCTCCGTAGTCGCAGAGACGTACGGCACCACTTCAGTGAGCGAACGCCACCGCCACCGCTACGAGGTTAACAACAAGTATCGTGACCAGATCGCGGCGGAGGGCCTGGTCTTCTCGGGTACCTCTCCTGACGGCAAGCTGGTTGAGTACGTTGAACTTCCCCGCGAAGTGCACCCGTACTACGTCGCGACGCAGGCACACCCCGAGCTCAGCTCCCGCCCRACGCGCCCGCACCCGCTCTTCGCAGGCCTGGTGAAGGCTGCCTTGGAGCGTCGTGAAGGCGCCGTTGTGGGAACCAAGACGGGTGCCCGCGCGGTAGCTGCCAAGTAAGCAGCTGCCAAGTAAACGGTAAACGCAAGCACTAACGAAGGACGGCGCGATGCCCGGCATTTCTGAAACCCCCAGCACCTCAAGGCAGGTTTCGGATATGCCGAGCCCGCGCCGTCTTTTGTCCACCAGCAAGGTCTACGAAGGCCGTATCTGGGATGTGGTCAGCGACGCCTTCCAGCTCAGCGAGGATACGGACACCCTGGTCCGGGATTACATCGACCACCCTGGGGCGGTGGCCGTGCTGCCCATGAACGTTGACGGCGAAATCCTGCTCCTGAAGCAGTACAGGCACCCCGTTGGTATGGACCTCTGGGAAATCCCCGCGGGCTTGCTGGACATTGAGGGCGAGGATTTCGTCGTGGGTGCTGCCAGGGAGCTCGCTGAGGAAGCTGATCTTGTTGCGGCCACGTGGAATGTCCTGGTGGACTTCTTCAACTCTCCGGGATCCTCCAGCGAGGCTGTTCGCATCTATCTGGCTCGTGGGCTGAGCGCTGTTCCCGACGCTGACCTGCATGTCCGCACGGACGAAGAGTCAGAAATTGAGTTCCACTGGATTCCGCTCGACGACGCCGTGAAAGCGGTCCTGGAAGGGCGCCTGCACAATCCGTCCGCGGTCCTGGGAATCCTTGCAGCCGCCGCCGCGAAGGCCGATGGCTTTTCCAGCCTGCGCCCCGCTGACGCGCCGTGGCCCGCGCACCCGAGCCAGCGCTGAGAATGGCCGAGGCCGCCACCCGCACCGCAAACGGCATTGATCGCGGAGTTACGGACTACCTCCAGCACGTCGGGGTGGAACGTGGCCTGGCTGCCAACACCTTGGCTGCCTATCGCCGTGACCTTGCCCGCTATTCGAACTTCCTGGCCAGCCAAGGCGCGGAACGGCCCGGAGACATCACCCGGCATCATGTCACCGCCTTTGCCCAGGCCTTGTCCGACGGCTCCGATGGGGCTGCGGCCCTCGGCGTCCGCTCTGCCGCCAGAACCATCGTGGCCGTGCGGGGGCTCCACAAGTTTTGGGCCCTTGAGGGAACCACGACGTCGGATCCCGCCAGCGATGTCCACCCGCCGATGCCGGGCAAACGGCTTCCGAAAGCCATCAGCGTTGGTGAAGTAACGCGGATCCTTGAAGCTGCGGGTTCGGACTCTGCGACCGGCCTGAGGGACCGGGCCTTGCTTGAATTTCTCTACTCCACCGGTGCGCGCATCAGCGAGGCCGTAGGGCTGGACGTTGACGATGTATCCCTGGAGCACGCCGGTGGCGAACCTGCAATCGTCAGGCTCTTCGGCAAAGGTTCCAAGGAGCGGTTGGTTCCTTTGGGCTCTTACGGTGCACGCGCCGTCGGAGCCTACGTGGTCCGGGGAAGGCCACTGCTGGCATCCAAGGGCAAGGGCACTCCCGCCTTGTTCCTGAATGCCCGTGGCGGCAGGATCAGCAGGCAAAGTGCCTGGACAATCCTCAAGACTGCCGCGGAGAAGGCAAACATCACCAAGGATGTTTCGCCACACACCTTGCGGCACTCTTTTGCCACGCATCTTCTGGAAGGCGGGGCTGACGTGCGCGTAGTCCAGGAGCTGTTGGGGCACGCGTCGGTGACCACCACCCAGGTCTACACGTTGGTCACGGCCGATACTTTGCGGGAAGTTTACGCTGCTGCCCATCCCAGGGCGCTCGGCTGAACCTGCGGTCGGCAGGAGCCGCAACTAGTCCAGGACACTGAACGTCAATTCCACGGCATCGACGAACAAGGCCAGCAGCGACGTCCCCAATCCGGCCACCAGCAAGAGCCCGGGGTGGGCCAGCCCCACGACCACCCGCTTCAGCCGTGGCTGACCCTTGAGGAACTTTTTGGGTACCCGCGTCTTCAGGGGTATTTGCCGCCAACCGCGTAGCCGGCGGAGGAACCAGGCGCACCGCACTATGAACGCCATCCACAGGACAGAGAGCACCAGCGGGACCGAAGCCAGCATGAGGTTGAAGCCGAGTGCGGTCACCTCCTTTTCGGAGTCGCCGATGACGGTTTGCACGGTGGTCGAGATGGAAGCACTCATCACCACAGAGGCGGCCCACACCATGAAGGCCACTACCAGGGCGAGGAAGCGGACGAAAAAATGGCCCAGGACAGTGGCATCCACTGCCTTGAGGTGGCTGCGGGGCGTGGCATGCAGCACAGCCAGCGTGGACAGCAGCGTTGGCAAAGCAGCGGCGAGGACCAGCAAATACCAGGTCCATCCGGCCAGGTCCACCACTTCATCCAGAACAATGAGCCCGGCCCACACCACCGTCCAGGCCCAGCCGACGTATAGCGGATGCGCTACCACCCAACGGGGCAGCCAGGCATCGCGCTCCTGCCCGGCTCGGACGTGTGCTGGTGACTCGGCCACAGGAACTGTTTCGACATCTTCCGCTGCCTGGGGCTTCGCAGCGTGATTGATGGCCTGCGCCTGCGTCTCGGCGCGCGCTTCGCCGCCACCTTCGTTCATGGGCTCACTGTAGGCAACTGGGCTCACGGTAGCAATTGGGCTGACCGTCGCAATGCCAGCCTTGGTAGAGGAGATCGGGTTAAGGTAGGCAGCATGACAGCAGCCCATGTGACACTGTGCTTCCTCCTCCGCGATGACGAGGACGGGGAACAC
The DNA here is from genome assembly GCF_052113945.1 of Paenarthrobacter sp. RAF54_2. Lineage (NCBI taxonomy): Bacteria > Bacillati > Actinomycetota > Actinomycetes > Micrococcales > Micrococcaceae > Paenarthrobacter > Paenarthrobacter sp. RAF54_2. The sequence goes on along the minus strand of NZ_JBFRDV010000017.1, from coordinate 94,807 downwards.
GTCCTCCTCGGCACCAAGAAGACCGGTTTTGGGCGCGGCAAAGTGGTGGGCGTGGGTGGGCACGTGGAACCGGGGGAGACCGCAATCCAGGCGGTGTGCCGCGAGGTCATGGAGGAGATCAGCGTGGTGGTCCAGGCGGCGGACCTCATCCCTGCCGGCATCATCGATTTCGTGTTTCCCGGCAGACCGGAATGGAACATGGCCACCACTGTGTACCTGACGCGGATTTGGGAGGGTGAACCGGTTGAAAGCGATGAGATCGCGCCGGAATGGTTCCCAGTGTCCAAGCTACCGGTGGAACGGATGTGGGCCGACGCCGAGCATTGGCTCCCCGCGATGATTTCCGGGCAGCGGATCGCAGTTCGAGTGGACCTGGCTGCCGATAACGAGAGCGTGGCCAAAGTCCACACCATCGATTGGATCGGAACCGAGCAGTAGAAAAGGTTTCCCAGCGTACGACGGCGGGCCGGTCGCCTTTCGGTGACCGACCCGCCGTCGTCTGCTTCCTTAGCGCCCGAGCGCCAAGAGGCTACGGCACGTGCCGCTCTTCGGGTCCGTTGTATTCGCTGAGCGGACGGATAAGGGAATTCGAGGCAAACTGTTCCATGATGTGTGCTGTCCAGCCGGTGATCCGGCTGGCGACGAACAATGGGGTGAACGTCTGCGTATCGAAGCCCATGAGGTGGTACGTGGGGCCGGCGGGGTAATCGAGGTTGGGCTTGATGGCTTTGGCTTCGTCCATGGCCTGCTCGAGTCCGTTGTAGAGTCCCAGGAGTTCGGGCCGTCCGTAGTGGGCGATCATCTTGTCCAGGGCCGCTTTCATAGTGGGTACCCGGGAGTCGCCGTGCTTGTAGACGCGGTGCCCGAAGCCCATGACCTTCTTCTTCTGTGCCAGGGCGTCTTCCATCCATGCCCGGGCCCGTACGGCGGCTTCCTCCATGGATTCTTCGCTGCGGATGCCGATCTCATCGAATGTGTGCATGACGGCCTCGTTGGCGCCGCCGTGCAGCGGGCCTTTGAGGGCGCCGATGGCAGCGGTCACGGCCGAATGCAGATCCGAGAGCGTGGAGGTGACTACGCGGGCTGTGAACGTGGAGGCGTTGAAGGAGTGCTCCGCGTACAGGATCATCGAGACGTTGAATGCCTCCACAACCTCCACCACTGCTTCTTCGCCGAAGGTCATCCACAGGAAGTTGGCCGAGTAGTCCAGGTCCTCCCGCGGTTCCATGGGCTCCTGGCCGCGTCGGCGGCGCTGGTCATAGGCCACGACGGCAGGCATCGCAGCCCAGAGGTCAATCGCCTTCTTCATGTTGGCATCGGGCGATGAGTCCTCGGCCAGCTCGTGCCGGGCTCCCAGCACGGAAGCTGCTGTACGGCAAACATCCATGGGATGTGACGTGGTGGGCAACGTGTCTATAACTGACTTGACCACAGGGTCCAGGGCACGCCCCGCGCGTTCGCGGGCAACAAATTCAGCCAGTTGGGCATCGTCGGGCAGTTCGCCGTTCCATAGCAGGTAGGCAACTTCTTCGAAGCTGCACTTGGCGGCCAGTTCCTGGACCGGGTATCCCCGGTACAGCAGCGAGTTGGTGTCCGGGTTGACCTTCGAGACGGCGGTGTAGTCCACCACGACGCCGGCAAGGCCTTTTTTAATGTCTTCAGCAGCCATGCTGAACTCCTTCGTTCATTATGCAAGCGCCCCGGTTTGCCGGAGTGCCTGCTGTCCCCTTGGTGATTCCCGGACCTAGCGGATGCCAGGAACCTGGAAGTTGAAAACGCCGGTATCGAACTGGTTGTAGGCCTCGTAATCCACGAGTTCGTAGAGGCGCGCACGCGTGAGCATGTTTTCCACTTGTGCCTCTTGAGTCCCCGCAGCCTTAATCGATTCCAGCGTACGCTCTGCAGCGCCCATGGCAATGCGGAGGAGGGTAACGGGGTAGATGACCATGTTGACTCCGACGCTTTGGAGTTGGTCCACGGTGAAGAGTTCGCTTTTGCCGAACTCGGTCATGTTGGCCAGGATGGGCACGTCCACGGCGTCCCGGATGGCCTGGAATTCGCTCAAATCGGCCATGGCTTCGGGGAAGATCGCGTCGGCTCCGGCGTCCACGAGGGCTTTGGCGCGGTCCTGGGCTGCTTGGATTCCATCGACGGCGCGGATATCGGTGCGGGCCATGATGAGGAAGTTCCGGTCCCGGCGTGCGTCTGCTGCGGCGCGGATGCGTTTGGTGGCGGTGTCGATGTCGACGACGTTTTTGCCGTCCAGGTGGCCGCAGCGTTTGGGGTTGAACTGGTCTTCGATGTGGCAGCCGGCCAGGCCTGCGTTTTCGAGTTCCTGGATGGTGCGGGCCACGTTCATGGGTTCGCCGAAGCCGGTGTCCGCGTCAACGAGGGAGGGCAGGTCGGTCATGCGGGCGATCTGGCCTGCCCTCGTGGCGACTTCGGTGAGGGTGGTCAGGCCGATGTCGGGCAGGCCGAGGTCGTTGGCCAGGACCGCGCCGGAGATGTAGACCCCGGCGAAGCCTTTTTCCTCGATCAGCCGTGCCGAGAGCGGGTTGAACGCCCCGGGGAACTGGTGCACGGTCCCGGAGGCCAGCAGTTCCCGCAGCTTCAGTCTCTTCTGTTCGGGTGTGGTTTTGGAGTACAGCATTTAGAACAGTCCCTTCGGAGCTGCCGCGAGGTCGATCACGCCGGGGGCTGCGGTGATGTTCAGCTGGTCCAGTTCGCCTGCGGACAGTTCGGTGACGCGTTCGACGGCGGTGAGGAACCGTTCGATTTCGGCCTCCTCGACCAGACCGGCAGCAAGCGTGCGGAACTTGTTGATGTACTGCTCACGGGCGAACGGCCGGGCACCGAGCGGGTGCGCATCGGCCACGGCGATCTCATCAGTGATCACGGTTCCGTCCGTGAGGGTGATTTCCACGGAACCGCCGAAGGCTTTCTCTGCGATGTCGAGGGAGTGGTAGCGGCGGGTCCATTCCGGGTCTTCCACCGTGGTGACCTTCTGCCACAGTTCCACGGTGTCCGGACGGGCGGCGCGTTCGGGGGCGTAGGAATCCACGTGGTGCCAGGCGCCGTCCTGCAGGGCGACGGTGAAGATGTACGGGATGGAGTGGTCCAGGGTTTCGCGGGACGCTGTGGGGGAGTACTTCTGGGGATCGTTCGCGCCGGAACCGATCACGTAGTGGGTGTGGTGGCTGGTCTTGATCAGCACCGACTTCACATTTGCAGGATCGGTGGTTTCGGGGTGCTCGCGGTTGAGCTTGCGGGCGAGGTCGATCCACGCCTGGGCCTGGTACTCGGCGGAGTGTTCCTTGGTGTAGGTGTCCAGGATGGCGCGCTTGGCTTCACCGGGCAGCGGCAGAGGGACCTCGTAGGCGGCGTCCGGACCGTCCAGCATCCAGGCGATCACGCCGTCTTCGCCTTCGTAGATCGGCACCGGGGAGGTCTGTCCGCGCATGGAACGGTCCACTGCTTCGACGGCCATCTTGCCCGCGAAGGCCGGGGCGTGGGCCTTCCAGGTGGAGATTTCGCCCTTGCGGGACTGCCGGGTGGCGGTGGTGGTGTGCAGGGCCTGGCCCACGGACTGGAAGATCGTCTCAACATCCAGGCCCAACAACGTGCCGATCCCGGCTGCGGCGGAGGGGCCGAGGTGGGCGACGTGGTCGATCTTGTGCTTGTGCAGGCAGATGGCCTTGACCAGGTTCACCTGGATCTCATACCCGGTGGCGATGCCGCGGACCAGGTCGGCACCGCTGGCACCGACGTGCTGGGCGACGGAGAGGATCGGCGGGATGTTATCCCCGGGGTGGGAGTAGTCCGCGGCCAGGAACGTGTCGTGGTAATCCAGTTCGCGCACGGCTACCCCGTTTGCCCAGGCAGCCCATTCGGGGGATACCCGTTCCGTGATACCGAAAACGTTGCCGCCCTTGCCGTTCGTGGACGGCCCATGCGTCAATGCCTGGGCACGTGCTGCGACAATCGGGGCCCGGTTCAACGAGGCAATGGCCACCGACGCGTTGTCGATGATCCGGTTGATCACCATATCCGTGACCTCGGGAGTGACGTCGACGGGGTCGGCGGCGACCACGGCGATCTTATGCGCCAACTGCTCCTCACGCGGGAGGTTCTCTTCGGACTTGTAAACGCGGACGTGGTGGTTCTTAACCATGGTGCTCCTTCTAGGCAGGGGTGGTTCTAGGCAAGGTCTTTAGCGGGCCACATGAGCGGCTTTGACGTGGGTAAGGCTGCGGTGCAAATGAAGTGTGGTGGCTGCTTCGGCCAGCCGGGGATTCCCTGCGGCGATCGCTTCGGCAATGGCCGCATGTTCTGCGGCTGCGGCATGGAGCCTGGCGGCGTCATCGGCTGCCAGCCGGCGCACCCGGACCAGATGCACGCGAAGGCTCCGCATCGCCTGGGCAAGGTAGGAGTTGGAGATCGCAGCATCGATGGCCTCATCGAGCCGGCTAACCAACGCGTAGTAGTCGTGCCGGCCAGGATCCTTCTCGCTGAGCAGTTCCGGCGCACTGAGCAGCTGCGCGTGCAGTTCGGCGAAGACGCCCGGCTCTCCGCGCTGCGCCGCCAACGCTGCGGCCCTGACTTCGAGTGTTTCGCGCAATTCGAACAGTTCGTCGATGCTGTCCAGCGAGATATCGGTCACGACGACGCCGCGGCCGCCTGCCGCCGTCGTCAATCCCTCAGCCATCAGCCGGCTCAACGCCTCCCGCACCGGCGTGCGGGAAACCCCCAGCCGCTCGGACTGTTCTACTTCCGCGAGGACCGTGCCGGGCCGAAGGCGCCACTCAATGATGTCTTCACGGAGGGCCGCATAGGCCCGATCACTGGCGCGCATGACTTCAGTGTATACATAAACTCAAGGAATTTGGATAAATCTTCAAAAAGATCGGAGCAATGTATACATTTGCAGGCTCTGTGGGGAACTTGAGGTCCAGATCGCGGGCGGACCAGTCGTTGAGGCGCGTGTTAGCCCCGGTTCCAGCCGTACTCGTTCTCCGGGCGGCCCGGTGTTCCGTAGCGCGGGGCCCTGGTGACCGTCCCGGCGTCGGCCAGGTACTCCAGATACCGGCGGGCTGTGACCCGGGACATTCCAAGGGCGTCCATCACTTCACTAGCGGATACGGCTTGTTGCCGGGCGCGGACAAGATCCTTCACCGCCTCCAATGTGGAACCTGACAACCCCTTCGGCAGTGGTAGTTCCGTGGGTGCCCGGAGACTCGCGAAGGCCTGGTCCACGTCGCTCTGGGATGCTCCGGCCTTGGAGATGCCGGACACTGAGCCCGCCAATTGATCACGGAAAGTGCGGTAGCTGTTCAGCTTGTCCGCAAAGGTTGCGTACGTGAATGGCTTGATCAAATACTGCACGACGCCGATGGAAACGGCGCTGCGCACGATGTTCAATTCACGGACGGCTGTGATGGCAATAATGTCGGCGAAGACTCCCGCCGAGCGCATGCGTCGGGCAACATCCAACCCATGAAGGTCCGGCAGGTTCATATCGAGCAGCACCAGGTCCACCGGCGAGCCGGACGCAGCGAATTCGCCAAGGATGCGCAGTGCAGACTGGCCATCCGGGGCCGTTCCCACCAGCGTGAACCCTTGGAGCCTGCCCACGTAAATAGAGTGGGCGTCTGAGGCGATGGGCTCGTCCTCGACCACCAGGACGCGGATGTCAGTCATGCCTTCTCTTCCTCGGGGATGGGCGCGGGCAGCACAACATGGAACTGGGCGCCGCCTGGATTGCTGATCGTCATAGTACCGTTCAGCCGCTGGACAGCCTGCCGGACCAAGGCAAGGCCGACCCCACGCCCATGGGCTCCCAGCGGATTGTCCTGGGCGGACTTGGTGCTGTACCCGTACTGCAACACATCATCGATCGAACCAGGATCGATACCGGCCCCGGAATCCCGAACAGTGAATCCAACACCGGCCACACTGGCTTCGACGTCCAGTTCCACCTTTCGGGGCATCTGACCGGACGCGGCAGCATCAATGGCGTTGTCCAGGAGGTTTCCCAGAATCGTCACAAGGTCCTGGATTTCCAGACCACGGACGCCCGAACTCCCTGATGTCCGAACCACCAATTCCACCCCACGCTCATGTGCTTCGGCGGACTTGCCCATCACCAATGCACTCATCACCGGTTCATCCACCGAAGCAAGCATGTCGTCCGTGAGCTGCTGGCTGAGCTCCAGGTCCTTGGTGGCGAACTCGAGCGCTTGGGGCGTGCGGCCCAACTCAAGAAGGGAAACGATCATATGCAGTCGATTGGCATGTTCATGGGTCTGGGCCCGCAACGCATCCGAGAGAGTCTTCATGGTTTCCAGCTCGGTTCCCAACGACTCAATCTCAGTGCGGTCACGAATGGTGGCCACTGTGCCGTAGACAGATGGCTTTTGCCGGCTCCGGGCAGGGACCGGACCCACGGCGGGGGCTTGGTTGACCACCAGGATCCGTGAACCAGTCAAATGGATTTCGTCATGGGCTGGCCTGCCGGATTCGAAAAGCGCTCGCAGGCTCCCGTCGAAGGGGAGGTCGGACAGCTTGGGAGCATCATCGGGGGAGCGGTCGGCCTCGGAAGGTTCCAGTCCCAGCAACTCCGCGGCTTGATCGTTGTACATCACTGCTTTTCCGCGGGTATCGATCAGGATCACGCCTTCACGGACGGAGTGCAGGACTGATTCGTAGTAGGCGAAGAGCTGCGCGAGCTGTTCGGGACCCCAGCCGCGGGTCACGGATCGCAGGTAACGTCCGAGCAGCCAGGAGGCTATGGAGCCGAAGAACAAGACCACCAGCGCGATGCCGCCAATCACTCCCAGCCTTTCGGCGACATCGGTATCCACGGTTCTTACGGTGATGCCTGCCGCCACCAAGGCCTTGACGGTTCCACCGGAGTCCTTCACCGGCACGATGGTCCGGACCGAGGGCCCCAATGTACCGGCAGTGACTTCAGTGAAAGTCTCACCCCGGAGGGCAGGGTCGATCGTGCCGATATAGGGCTTGCCCAGCTCTTCGGGACGGGGATGTGTCCATCGCGTTCGGTCGGGAGCCATGATGGTGATGAAATCTGCGTCCGCGTCCTTCATGACCTCCAGCGCATAGGGCTGCAGTATGGCTGACGGATCAGAAGTTGCCGCCGCCTGCAACACCAGTGGGTTGTTGGCAATGGACGTTGCGATCGCAAGCATCCGGCTGCCCGCATCCTCGTATGCCCTGTCCCGTGCCTCCAGTACCGAGAACGCGCCGAAGACAGCTGTCAGCACCAGCACGAACAGCAGGTTTGCCACAAACAAGCGGCGGGCGATGCTCCAGCGATGAAACAAGTAGGCCTCCCATGACCAATATGACCGCAACGGTGATGTGTGTCACCCATGGCTGAATGATGGATATCACACAAGGGCAGCGGATTGGACACAAGTGCAGGACCGCAGCGCCTTACACAGTATCCAGAAGGAGAATCCCATGACCTCTCAACGAGGAGAGTCGGCAGTAGCCACCACCGGTGGACGCAGGGGGCTCGACAAGTCGCATTACCTGTACATCGCGGTCATCCTGGCCGTAGTGCTCGGTGCCGTGGTCGGCCTGCTGTTCCCTGAGGTTGGAAAGTCCCTGAAGCCGCTCGGTGATGGCTTCATCAAGCTCATCAAAATGATGATCGCTCCGGTCATCTTCTGCACCATCGTCCTGGGCATCGGTTCCATCGCCAAAGCCGCAACCGTCGGCAAGGTAGGTGGACTCGCACTTGGCTACTTCGTAGCCATGTCAACCTTCGCACTGGCTATCGGCCTCGTTGTCGGCAACCTCATTCACCCGGGTGAGGGCCTGAAGCTGACTCCGTACGATCCCAACAAGAAGGCGGCCACGGACAGCACCGTGGACTTCCTGATGGGCATCATCCCCAGCGACATTCCCGTCCTGCCCACCCTCCTTGCGGCCATCCTGGTGGGCTTCGCGCTCCAGAAGATGGGTAAGCAGGGCACCCCGATCCTCACCGCCATCGGCCACGGACAGCGACTTGTCTTCCGGATCCTCATCATGATCATGTGGCTGGCTCCCGTCGGCGCCTTCGGTGCGATCGCCGCCGTCGTTGGTGCCACTGGCGTCCAAGCAATCCTCGGCATGTTCACTCTGATGGTGGCCTTCTACATCACCTGCGCAGTGTTCATCGTGGTCATCCTCGGCTCCCTGCTCCGTGCGGTGGCCGGTGTCAACATCTTCAAGCTGATGAAGTACCTGGCCCGTGAATACCTCCTCATCTTCTCCACGTCATCCTCCGAGGCAGCCCTGCCCCGCCTTATCGCCAAGATGGAACACCTGGGTGTCTCCAAGCCGGTTGTCGGCGTGACCGTGCCCACCGGCTACTCGTTCAACCTTGACGGCACGGCCATCTACCTGACCATGGCCTCCCTGTTCGTCGCCAACGCCATGGGTACGCCGCTGGACCTGGGTGCCCAGATCTCACTGCTCGTGTTCATGATCATCGCTTCCAAGGGCGCCGCAGGCGTCACTGGAGCTGGCCTGGCAACGCTTGCCGCCGGCCTGCAGGCACACAGGCCCGAGCTCCTTGGCGGCGTGGGCATGATCGTTGGCATCGACCGCTTCATGTCAGAGGCCCGTGCACTGACGAACTTCACCGGCAACGCCGTTGCCACCGTTCTGATCGGCACCTGGGTCAAGGAAATCGACAACGCCCAGGTGGAGCGCGTTCTCTCCGGCAGCGAGCCGTTCGACGAGACGACAATGATCGCCCACGGCGCCGAGGCTGAGACGGCTCCGGAAGCTGAAACCCGCCACAAGGCAACCATCTAACACCAATACATAGCAACGAGGACCGACACCCATTCGGGGTGTCGGTCCTCTGCCGTTCGTCAAGGAAGACAAGGAGGCCCGGCAGCCAAGCAAAGCAAGCCTTCGACCGGCCAACCTTCGACCTCAACTAGAGGGTCAAGGCTCAAAGATCAACGAAAGTCAAGTTCCCTGAAATGCCGTGTCGGGCGCTGTAGCCTAGGTGGGTAGCAGCGCTGTACCCAGGGGAACAGCGGCAGGGAAGATCGTCGTCGAAAGAGTGGTTAGATACGTGAGCAGCGAACGGGGAACAGCTACGCTGGGAGACACCGAGCTCGATCTGGAAGACGCCATCATGGGGCCTACGGGCCGTCCTTACCGCGACTTCCCGGAACCGGCTCCACTTGCCTCCCACGGCCCGGCAAGGGTCATCGCCATGGTTAACCAGAAGGGCGGAGTGGGCAAAACAACGTCCACCATCAACCTTGCGGCGGCGCTCGCGGAGTATGGCCGGCGGGTGCTTTTGGTGGACTTTGATCCACAAGGTGCTCTTTCTGCAGGGCTCGGCGCCAATCCGCACGAACTCGATCTCACCGTCTACAACGTCCTCATGGACCGCAAAGTGAACATCCGGGATGCTATCCAGCAGACCGGCGTGGAAGGTGTGGACCTTCTGCCTGCAAACATCGACCTCTCCGCTGCTGAAGTGCAGCTGGTCAACGAAGTCGCCCGCGAGCAAGTCCTGGACCGCGCACTCAAGAGCGTTGAAGATGACTACGACGTCGTGCTGATCGACTGCCAGCCGTCGCTCGGCCTGTTGACTGTCAACGCACTGACCGCCGCCCATGGCGTCATCATTCCGTTGATTTGCGAGTTCTTCGCGCTTCGCGCAGTGGCCCTCCTCGTGGAAACCATCGAGAAGGTGCAGGACCGTTTGAATCCACGTCTGCAGGTGGACGGCGTCCTCGCCACCATGTACGACGCCCGCACCCTGCACAGCCGCGAAGTCATCTCGCGCCTCGTGGAGGCCTTCGGTGACAAGGTTTTCGAGACCGTCATCAAGCGTTCCATTAAGTTCGCGGACGCCACAGTGGCCGCGGAACCCATTACGAGCTACGCCGGCAACCACATCGGTGCAGACGCCTACCGCCGCCTCGCAAAGGAACTGATCTCGCGCGGCGGCGCGCCGTAGCGGACACGTGGGACGGTCACTCGCCGAGGCGGCAAGTCCGGAGAAAACTTCCGACGCCGGCACCTCCGACACCCGTAGGGCGGGCTTTGAGGTTCGGCTCGCAAACTTTACCGGGCCGTTCGACCTCCTGCTGGGCCTGATATCCAAGCACAAGCTGGACATCACCGAGGTGGCCTTGGCCACCGTCACCGATGAGTTCATCAAGTACATCCGCCGCCTCCAGGAACTGGGGGAGGACTGGGCGTTGGACGAGGCCAGCGAATTCCTGGTGATCGCTGCCACGCTCCTGGACCTCAAAGCTGCCCGGCTCCTTCCCGCTGGCGAAGTAGAGGACGACGAAGATATTGCTCTCCTGGAAGCCCGGGACTTGCTCTTCGCACGGCTGCTCCAGTACAAGGCATTCAAGCAAGTGGCAGGTCTCATCAGTGAAACCCTGGAACAGGAAGAGCGGAGATACCCGCGTCAAGTGGCACTGGAGGCCCATTTCGCCGCGCTGCTGCCCGAACTTGTGTGGCGGCACACCCCTGAACAGTTCGCGGAGCTTGCCGCCAAGGCACTGAAGCCAAAGGACTCGGCGCCCGCAGAGGTGCGATTGGACCATCTCCACGCACCCCCGGTGAGTGTCAAGGAGCAAGCCGAGATCATCGGATACCGGCTTCAACTTGGAGCCCCCCTCTCCTTCCGCGTGCTGATAGCCGACGCCGAGACAACCTTGGTGGTGGTGGCCCGCTTCCTGGCCTTGCTGGAGATGTTCCGGGACAGGGTTGTGGCATTCGAGCAGGCAGGTCCGTTGGCAGAACTGACAGTGCGATGGACCGGGGATGTGGCCGAATGGGACAGCTCGAACCTGAGCGAAGAGTACGAGGAAACGACCGAAGGGACAGCCAGTGACTGAGCAGGACATGGCCGCAGCCGGCCTCGCTGAGCTCGAAACCCTGCCTGGCGGGGCGCGGGCAGCGTTGGAAGCTGTGCTCATGGTCATCGATGAGCCAGCCACCTCGGAGGAGTTGGCTGCGGGATTGAACGTAACGGTCGCCGTCGTCGAGGATTTGCTGCAGGACCTGCAGCGGGAGTATAGCGGCTATACTGTTAAAGCCCCGGACGTGGATGCTGTCGGCTTTGCCGTTGCCAGCTCTGCCCCCCGGGGTTTTGAATTGCGGAACGTCGCCGGTGGGTGGCGGATCTATTCACGGTCTGACTTTGCGGACATCGTGGGCAGGTTCGTCCTCGAAGGGCAGACCACCAGGCTCACTCAGGCAGCGCTTGAAACTCTGGCGGTCATTGCCTACAGGCAACCGGTCTCCAGGGCCCGGGTGTCCGCAATTCGAGGCGTCAACGTCGATTCTGTGGTCCGGACTCTTACCCAGCGTGGTCTGATCGAAGACTCCGGGAACGATCCCGAGTCAGGGGCTGTCCTGTACAGGACAACCTCCTACTTCCTGGAACGGATGGGCATCGGCTCGGTGGCGGAACTGCCCCAGCTCTCGCCGCACCTTCCGGGTTTGGAAGGGATCGACGAGTACTACGACGCCAGCCGGATGTAAGCCCGGCAACGCACGAAAACTACATACTGATTCACGGCACCGCATGGACGGTGCCACGGCAACAAGGGGCAGACGATGTCTGCCCGGCTGGCTAGTGTTGATTGCAGCACTAATTGCCGGCCATTACTACACAAGGACGGGTCATGACACAGGCGGGACGCCAGGGTTCACCACGTAACAGTTCGGGACGCAACAGTTCTGGACGCAATGAGGCAAGGGGCGGCACAGGCCGCTCCAACGCCGGCGGCTTCTCCGGCCGCGGCGGCAGTGCCGGCGCCGGAAAGCGCAACTTCACTCAGGGCGAGGGCCGCCCGTTCAAGGCTTCAAAGCCACGGGAAGCGGCCCCTTTCGATCCCGATAACCCCACAACGGCTGGCGATTACGATCGCGGCCAGGCCGCCAGGCCTGCCAAGCCCTTCCGCAAGCCCGGCTCCAACAAGCCTGGTTACGGCAAGGCTCCCGGAACACCCGGTGCGTTGAAGCCCAAGGCGAAGCCCGCGAGGCAGTATGGCTCCAAGGCTTTCGGCAGCGAACGCTTCGGCCAGAACCTGGGCCCCATCCGCAAGCCTGGCCGCAACCGCGGTCCGCGCCAGGAAGTCCCGCAGTCGGACCTCCACGATGTGGACGGCGTGCGCCTGCAGAAGGTCATGGCCCAGGCCGGCGTGGCTTCCCGCCGCGTGTGTGAGGAAATGATCCTCGAAGGCCGCGTCGAGGTAGATGGCGTGGTCACTACCGAGCTTGGCATGCGTGTGGATCCCAAGACCGCCGTGATTCACGTTGACGGTATCCGTATCCAGCTCGACGAAACCCTCGTCTACATGGTCTTCAACAAGCCCAAGGGCGTTGTCTCCACCATGGAAGACCCCGAGGGCCGCCCCTGCATCAGCGATTTCCTGAAGAACGCCAAGGGTGAGCGGCTCTTCCACGTCGGGCGCTTGGATGTCGGCACCGAAGGGCTGCTGTTGTTGACCAACGACGGCGAACTCGCCAACCGCCTGACCCACCCCTCCTATGAGGTTCCCAAGACGTACCTGGTTCAGGTTCGCGGTCCCTTCCCGCAGGGCGTCGGCGCGCAGCTGAAGTCCGGCGTCGAGCTTGAAGACGGTCTGGCAACAGTGGATTCCTTCCGCCTTGTTGACTCCACCCCTGGCCACGTCCTCATTGAGGTTGTCCTGCACTCCGGCAAGAACCGAATCGTTCGCCGTATGTTTGATGCCGTTGGTTTCCCGGTAGAGCGTCTTGTCCGTGTCAAGATCGGTCCCATTGGCCTGGGAGACCAGCGCCAAGGAAGCATCCGCAACCTCGGCAGGCAGGAAGTCGGTCACCTTCTGGCATCTGTGGGGCTCTAGGGCATGTCGGCATTCCGCTCGCACGGCCGCGGCCATCTTGATGGCCCGGTCGTGGTTCTTGGTACAGGCTTGCTTGGAGCCAGCATTGGCCTCGGCCTGCGCGGACGCGGTGTTCCCGTTTTCCTTTTCGACCCCTCGCCGACCAACCAGGCGGTCGCGGTGGACATTGGTGCCGGCAGGCCGTTGGCCGAGCTTGATGAGCAACCTCAGTTGGTTGTTGTCGCTGCACCGCCTGACGTGACGGCCGACGTCGTGGAGAAGGCCTTGGCGGACTACCCCTCCGCCGTCGTCGTTGACATTGCCAGCGTCAAGGCCACTATTCAATCCCAATTGCGGGAGCGCGGCGTGGATTTGGCCAGGTACGTGGGGACCCATCCGATGGCCGGCAGGGAGAAGTCGGGGCCCGTTGCGGCCAGGGGCGAGCTTTTCACATCCATGCCCTGGGTGGTTTGCCCATCGGAGGAAACCGACACCGACGCCCTGCAAACGGCACGTTCGCTGGCGGGGGATTTGGGAGCAATCGTCTCCCAGTTCACCGCTGATGAGCATGACGAAGCGGTCGCTCTGGTGTCTCATCTGCCGCAGATCATGTCTTCGCTTCTGGCGAGCCGTTTGCAGGGAACGCCCTTGCATGCCCTGTCCTTGGCCGGGAACGGGTTGCGGGACACAACGCGTATCGCTGCCAGTGATCCCACCCTTTGGGTGCAGATACTGGGTGGCAATGCGGAAAAGGTTGTTTCCATCCTGCACGGCGTCCGTGAAGACCTGAATCGCTTGATCGGGACTTTGGAAGCGCCGCTTGCCCCCGGAGCGCGGTTGGATCTCGCCCAGCTCATCAGTGAAGGCAACGCCGGACAGGCCCGGATTCCGGGCAAGCACGGCGGGCCTCCACAAGCGTATTCCTGGCTTACGATCCTGGTGGATGACAAGCCCGGACAGATCGCGCAGCTCCTTACCGAAATTGGCGAGATCGGCGTGAACGTCGAAGACCTCCGGCTCGATCACTCCTCGGGTCAGAACGTGGGCATGGTGGAGCTCTCAGTCCTGCCGAGCAAGCACGACCTCCTTGTTGAAGCCTTGACCGATCGTGGATGGCGGGTACTCCAGTAATGACGCGTGAATTCTTTGGGCCGGAGACAGTTGCCCGCCCCGGCAAGCCGCTCGTGATCGCGATCGACGGCCCCTCGGGGTCGGGCAAATCCAGCGTCAGCAAGGAAGTTGCCCGGCGCTTGAAGCTGGCGTACCTGGATACCGGTGCGATGTACCGCGCGCTCACGTGGTACTGCCTCAAAACAGGCCTCGACCTCCAGGACGGCGCTGCGGTGGAGCAGGCTTCCAAACTTATGCCCCTGGAGATCAGTACCAGCACGGCTACCGAGTATGTGGCAGTAGACGGCACCGACATCACAGATGAAATCCGCGATCCCTTGATTTCGTCCTCCGTGAGCGCCGTCGCTACTACGCTGGGTGCCCGCACGGAGCTGATCCGCCGCCAGCGCCAGCTCATCGATCAGCACCATCACCGGATGGTGGTGGAGGGACGCGACATCACCACGGTGGTTGCACCCAACGCCGAGGTCCGTATGCTCCTGACCGCGAGTGAAGAAGCCAGGCTCCGGCGTCGTGGTATTCAGTTGGGCGGTACGCAGACCAAGGAACAGCTTGCCGCGCAGGTGACACAGCGTGATGCCAAGGACTCCACGGTGGTGAACTTCACCCAAGCGGCCGACGGCGTTGTAACCCTCGATTCCTCGGACCTCGACTTTGAGGAAACAGTGGAAACAGCCCTGGCGATCGTTAGCAAGGTCATCTATGGCGACTAAGAACCAGCTTTCAGCACCACTCCTTCCAGCCAAGTGGACACGCATCTGGAGCCGTCCCGTTGGCTGGATCCTGGATCATGTCATCTATCGGACGGTCGTGGCGGGCAAGGGCAACATACCCGCTGCTGGTCCAGTGATATTTGCAGGCAACCACATCAGCTTCCTCGACGGTCCCGTGATGTTCGGCGCTTCGCCGCGCCCCATGCACATCCTGGTCAAGAAAGAGATGTTCCAGGGATTCCTGGGCCGCGTCCTCAGGGGATCAGGGCAGATTCCGGTGGACCGAAGCGGTGACCGCAGCGCACTGCACGTGGGCAAGCAATTGCTCGACGCCGGCCGTTGCGTGGGGATCCTGCCGGAAGGTACCCGGGGGAGCGGCTCCGCTGACAACATCAGTAATGGTGTCGCCTGGCTGGCTATCAACTCCGGCGCCACGGTCATACCCGTCGCGATTCTCGGAACCCGTGCGGGTGATGAGCACCGCGACCATATTCCCAAACCCCGCCGCAGGCTGTATGTCAGCTTCGGCGAACCCCTCACGGTGCAGCGCCGGAAGGGCGAACCGGGGCGTGTTTCAATGGACAGGGCGGCTGCGGCAATCCGCGATGCACTGGCCGGACACGTCCAGGATGCAGTCAGGACTACAGGGCAGGGCCTTCCCCAGGAACCTCCGTCCGGACCATCCACACCGCAGCACCGCCAAACAGAAGTAGCCGGGACGCCGGCAGACCACCATTAAGGAACGTGCAATGAGCGATACGACTCAAAAATCCGGCCTCCACGGAGCCGGCGACGACGAATACACGCCCACCGGCACCGACCAGGTGGCTGAAAACCTGGCTGCCCTGGACGATGAAGAGGCCGAACTCCGTGCGGCCACCCTCCGGGCCGGCCTGGACGATTACGACCTCGACGAAGAAGATGCCGCGCTGCTCAGCGGCGAATACGGCGATGAAGGCGACGAAGGTCCCCTCAAGCTGGACCCGGTTTTGGCCATCATCGGCCGCCCGAACGTGGGCAAGTCCACCTTGGTCAACCGCATCCTTGGCCGCCGCGAAGCCGTCGTGGAGGACACCCCGGGTGTTACCCGCGACCGCGTCATGTACTCCGCACGTTGGAATGGCCGTAACTTCACGTTGGTAGACACCGGCGGATGGGAACACGATGCCAAGGGCATCCACGCCCGTGTTGCCGAGCAGGCCGAGATGGCTGTTGAGCTTGCCGATGCTGTTCTCTTCGTCGTGGACTCCGCCGTTGGCGCGACTGCGACGGATGAAGGCGTCATGAAGATGCTGCGCAAGAGCAAGAAGCCGGTCATCATGGTGGCCAACAAGGTGGATGACTTCGCACAGGAAGCTGACTCGGCAGCATTATGGGGCCTTGGTTTCGGCCAGCCCTACCCGGTATCGGCCCTCCACGGCCGCGGCGTAGCCGACCTCCTGGACCACGTCATGGACACCCTCCCCGAGTTCTCCCTGGTTGAGGGCGTGGAGCGTTCAGGCGGTCCTCGCCGTATCGCCCTGATCGGTCGCCCGAACGTCGGTAAGTCCTCCCTGCTGAACAAGCTTGCAGGCTCCGAGCGCGTAGTGGTGGATCCGCTGGCCGGCACTACCCGTGACCCGGTTGACGAATTTATCGAACTTGGCGACCGCACGTGGCGCTTCGTGGACACTGCAGGTATCCGCCGCCGCCAGCACATGGCACAGGGTGCCGACTTCTACGCGTCCCTGCGTACGCAGGCCGCCCTCGAAAAGGCGGAGGTCGCCGTCGTGCTCCTCGCAGTGGACGAGGTCCTCAGCGAACAGGACGTCCGCATTCTGCAGTTGGCCATTGAGTCCGGCCGTGCGCTGGTACTCGCGTTCAACAAATGGGACCTGCTGGACGACGAACGCCGCCGCTACCTCGAGCGTGAAATCGAGCAGGACCTGGCCCACGTTGAGTGGGCTCCGCGAGTCAACATTTCTGCGAAGACCGGTTGGCATAAGGACCGCCTGGTTCCTGCCTTGGATACTGCACTGGAGAGCTGGGACCGCCGTATCCCCACTGGCCGCCTGAATGCGTTCCTCGGTGAACTGGTTGCTGCCCACCCGCACCCGGTTCGCGGTGGCAAGCAACCGCGTATCCTCTTCGGCACCCAGGCTTCCAGCCGCCCACCGAAATTCGTGCTGTTCACCACCGGTTTCCTGGATCCCGGCTACCGCCGCTTCATCACGCGTCGCTTGCGCGAAACGTTCGGCTTCGAAGGAACGCCCATCGAGGTCAACATGCGCGTTCGTGAGAAGCGCGGCAAGAAGCGCTAAATGAGACGGGCATCACAGTCGACTTTGGCTCTGATGGCCTTGGCACCCTCCAACTTCGTGTAAGCTTTTGGAGGTGGTTCGGCCGGACTGCTTAGGTGGGACTCTTCGGAGGAAAACCTGGGCGGAGAACGGTGGAACCAGCGGGCTGTAGCGCAGCTTGGTAGCGCACTTGACTGGGGGTCAAGGGGTCGCAGGTTCAAATCCTGTCAGCCCGACCATGAAGGCCGGAATCACGCGGAAGCGCTAGGTTCCGGCCTTTGGTCGTTAACTCCGTATTTGCGTGTGCGGCGCGAAAGCCGGTCTTGTTCGCTCCACTCGCCTTTGCACTCGGGTTTCGGCAACCCCGACGTGGCAGGTCGGGCCTTCTGAAGCGTGGTCGGCAAGGGCGAGGTGGGCAATGGGGATAACTGTCGTCTAGACTGACTCTCCGGCGCGGTTCTGTAACATGGCCGTGTGGCGCAGATCGTTTTTCTTGGACCTCAGGAAGATCGGCGTTGATACGCGGTGAGACGCGCCCCTCATCAGCTGACTGGAAGGGCCCGCTTTGCCGAAAGGTCATATGAGTGCTTCTGAGCGCCAGCAGGAAATCAATGGGCGCCTCATAACCCTTCTCAACCAAGCCGAAGCTGTTCTGGTTGAACGTGTTACTGAGGCGCTGCTCGAATTCGACCTGACACCCACCCAGTATGCGACGCTTCTGATGCTCGGCTGCAACCAGGGCTCCACCAGCGCCCAGCTGGCCCGTTTCGTCAATGTCACACCACAGTCCATGGGTGTCGTAGTGGCAAAACTGGAGGCCCGAGGGTTGATTTCCAGAGAGCCTTCCAAGGTCAATTCCCGGGTAATGGCTACCAAGTTGACGCGGGAGGGTCGTCGCGTCATGGAAGCGGCCGATGAAGCGGCCGGGATGATCGAGCAGCAGTTGCGTGAGGTCCTTGGCGAGGCTGAGGTCGAGCAGTTTCGTGGCCTGCTTCAGATGGCACGCGGGGCACTTGCGTCCTAGTTGCTCCAAGTCGTCATAAGGCGCTAAGGCTCTTGTGGTGCCTGCGCGCCGGGGGCTCTCCGCGATGGCTTTTCGCCTGAATCAGGTGTATCTCGCGGCTGACGCTCTGGCTTCGTCGGCATCCGAGCCGCAATCGTCCTCACCGCGCGCCACCCAGCGCTTTTCGTCCGTCGCCGTATGCGACTCTGTAGATGCCTCCAATGAAATGTGAGCTAAGACTCTTGTTTAGCTCGGGTTAACCCTGCTATAAGTTAACTTACTGGACTAAGGAAACTTGTATGGGGGATTTGAGATGACTAGCGATACGCAGCATGTCGTGAACGACCACGACCGTACTTGGCCGATCAAACCGATGGAAAACCTGGCCATCAAACTCAGCGATGTAGAGCGAAGCCGGTTGGCCCGGGTTGCTCGCAATGTGGGTAGTCGACATTCGGAACGGCCTTCCGGATACCACCTCGACGATTCCGAGTTGATGCTGGACTGCAATATAGCCATGCACCGCGAGGCACCTGCCAGGCTCGTTAGGGCCCTGCTCGAGTTTCGCCATCAAAGCACGGCAGAAGGAGCGCTGTTGATACGAAATCTGCCCATTGATGAGGAGCTGCCGCCTTCACCAAAGACAGGAAACTACGACGAGAGTTGGAGGGATGTCGAAATCGCAAGCATTGTTCAACTAATGGTCATGAATATTCTCGGCGATGTCATCTCTTACGCGGACGAAAAGCAAGGGAGGATTATTCAAGATGTAGTTCCCATCGCAGGCTCGGAGGACAAGCAAGAAAACTCCGGAACATGTCTCCTTGAATTACACACCGAGGACGGTTTTCACCCGGCCAAACCACGGTTCATCAGCCTGCTGGGAATTCGTGCCGATCATGATCGTAAGGCATGGACTCTCGCATGCGGAATTCGCGAGTCGCTGGCTGGACTCGAGGGTGGAGTCCGGGCCACGCTTGCGATGCCGATTTTTCGTATCCGCTTATCCAGCTCTTTTGTTGGGAAAGCAAATGTTTTCTCTGCCCCGATGGCAGTGCTCCGGGGGTCCCTTTCCGATCCAGAGCTCTGCGTCGATTTCCATGCCATGACGGCGTTGACGTCGGATGGCGAGCGGGCTCTCATTAGGCTCCGGCACGCTTTGTTGTTGAATCTCAATGGTCACGTTCTCGAACCAGGAGATCTGCTTATCGTTGACAACGAGAAGGCTGTACACGGGCGCACGAATTTCACTGCGCGAGCGGATGGAACAGACCGTTGGCTACGTCGATGCTTTGCCATACCAGACCTCCGCGGGTCTACTGAATCCAGAATTCCCCAGTCCAGAGTGTATGTACCAATTCGTGCCGTCGAGGACCATGTCCTGGCGCCTTCCGGTTCCGACTATGCGGGCCAAATTTCAGTGGGGGCCTCCAGGTGACCCGCGTGTCGATAGGTGTGCCGTCTGTTCCTCAGCGGGTTCGCCCTGGCATGCTGCTTCTGGTGACGGGGGCGTGTTTCCTCATGGTGATGATGGACAATACGATCCTCAACGTCGCTCTGCATGAAATTCAGGAGAATCTCGCTGCGACGACCGCCCAACTGCAATGGGCTGTGGATTCCTACATTCTCGTATACGCCGCGCTTATATTCACAGCCGGCGTACTCGCCGACCGATTCGGGCGTCGCCGGATGCTGACAATGGGGCTCGTGGTTTTCGCAGTGGCCTCCGCGTTCTCCGGCTGGGCAGACACACCTGAGCAGTTGATTATTTGGCGAGCGATCATGGGGCTCGGTGGTGCTGTAGTGCCACCTGCCACTTTGGCAATGATCAAGGATGGCATTCCTGAACACGATCAGGGCAAGGCCATGGGCATCTGGGCCGCTCTCGGAGGCTTGTCGGTTGCCTTTGGACCCATCATTGGGGGTGCCCTCCTTGAGAACTTTTGGTGGGGGTCCGTGTTCCTGATAAATCTGCCGATTGCAGTTGTCTGCATCATCCTGCTGTTCGTGGCTGTGCCCGAGTCCAAAGGAATAAGCGGACGGAAGCTCGATCTTCCTGGGCTGCTGCTTTCCGCAGCTGCTACATCCACCCTTATTTATGGAGTGATTGAAGCAGGTTCGAATCACGACTGGCTCCGGCCGGCTTCTGGGGGGATGATCCTGCTAGGGCTCTTGCTGACAGTGCTTCTCGTCGTCGTTGAGCGGCGTGTGTCATCTCCGGTGCTTGACATGCAACTGTTCCGCAATCCGGCTTTCGCTGGTGGGACGCTGTCGATTTCATTAGCCTTTTTCGCACTTACCGGTGGCACGTTCTTGTTGGTGTTCTTTGTCCAATTGGTGCTTGGCTTTTCTCCACTTGGGCTCGGCTTGATCCTGCTGCCCGTGGCCGCCGGCTCCATTGTTTCAGCTATTGGCAGCGCGAGGGCGGTAAGTATTGCCGGCTATAAAGTAGTGGTGACTTCAGGGCTGTTGCTTCTGGCGACTGCTCTGGGTAGCTTCCTGCTCGTCGAATCAGGATCACAACTCCTTTTTTTGGAGACCGGATTACTCATCGCCGGCCTTGGCATGGGCCTCGTAATGGGGGCGACGACTACGTTGGCAATGTCAGCGGTTGAGGTCGCGAAGGCAGGTGTCGGCGGTGCTGTCAACAACACCCTCCGGCAGGTCGGCGCTGCATTAGGCGTCGCGGTGATGGGGTCCGTTCTTTCGAATGTGTATCAGGACCGGCTGGGCGGAACCCTTAATTCGCTCCCGCTTGGTTTACAGGAGCAAGCCAAAGACTCATTGGGGAGCACTATCTATGTTCTCGGTAAGTTGGCCGATGACCGATCCTTGGAAGTGGAAGCAGTACGGACAGTGCTGATTGAGGCTCAGTCGTCGTTTGTCGAGGCTATGCACTTTACTTTCGGGATTGGAAGCATCGTCCTTTTKCTTGGAGCGTTGGCTGCGGCCGTGTGGGTTCCCAGACAAATTGCATCGACGAAGGTGGAAGACACCGTATGAGCAATTTGAACGATGAAGTGGAGAGTGAAGCCGCTGCTTTAGCTCTGGACCCGGACGAGTTCTATCGCATTCTGACCGCCCGGAATACCGGCATCGTGAGCAAAGCAGATCAACTAGCGGTCGCCGACGCACGCATTCTTGTTGCTGGATGCGGCTCGATTGGCGGAGCGGCAGTCGAGCCGCTGGTTCRCTTTGGATTTCGCCGGCTGATTTTGGCTGATCCTGGAACTTTCGAGCTCAAGAATCTGAATCGTCAGAACGCGACTGTTGGTGACTTGGGACGCAATAAGGCACTTGTGGCCGCAGAACGTGCATTGGCCGTCAATCCCCATGTTGAGGTCACTATTGTCGAGGAAGGCGTGACATTAAGCAGTATCGACGGGTTGCTCGAGGGCGTCAATTTGGTGGTCGACGGAGTCGATGTCACCACAGCTACGGGGCTCGCCGCGAAAGCGTTGCTTCACAGCCGCGCACAGAAAGCGCGGCTGCCGACGTTCACCGGATGGGATATGTCGGGAACCCAGTATGTTCGGCTCTATGACTACAGGAACGGCCTAAGGCCGTTTGATGGGGAGGTCACTCTGGAGCAGATGGAGCAGATGCCTATGTGGAAGTTGCTTGCCAGGCTGGTTCCTGCTCACAGAGTACCGCGTGATCTGATACGGCTGATTCACGACGGCATGAGTGATCTGACCTTTACCTTTCCGCAATTGGTCTATGCTGCTGACCAATTTGGAGTATTAGCCACCGGTTTGGCCTTCCGGCTTGTAACCGGTCGTCACGTTCCGCCCCACGTTTTCGTGGACGTTCACGCCATCACCTCACCACTGGGGGAGCGGATCCTAAACGCCGCTCTGCGGCCAGCGGCGGCGGTCCGCATGCTGGCTTCAATCGTCTTCGGCGCTCGAGCCCACTAAGCCTTCGGTTAGTTCCAATCATCCTTTGACATGGAGTTTGCATTGACATTATTCTCTGATTCCCAAACCGCTTACGTCGTCTTCGGCGAGCTTTTCCGAATTCTGTCCCAAGACGAGGCATTTACTGCTCGACTGCAAGAAAGTAACTTGAGCGTCCGCCTCGTGCATACAAACCCGGCAGCCGTCATTCATGTATCGGCTGACGGTGTTTTGTTCGGCGACGATGTCCCCGAGGCTGCCACCATCATCATCAAGATGAGCTGCGCGACGGCCCATGAACTCTGGAACGGGTCTCTGCTGATGCCAGCTGCTTTGGCAATGGGGAAAGTCCGCATTAAGGGCAAGATCGCCAGGGTTCTTGAGCTCGTACCAATCCTTCAACCCGCTTTCGATCGCTATCCGGGCATCGCCGCTGCACATGGCATCGTGGGCGATTCCAATGGCCCTGATCGTTCTACCAAAGGGATTCCGGCATGACTAATACCTTCGAGGCCGAACTCAACTTTGATCAGCTCCCCGCGGCAACGCTCGGATTTCGCAATTC
Organism: Paenarthrobacter sp. RAF54_2; assembly: GCF_052113945.1. Taxonomy (NCBI): domain Bacteria; kingdom Bacillati; phylum Actinomycetota; class Actinomycetes; order Micrococcales; family Micrococcaceae; genus Paenarthrobacter; species Paenarthrobacter sp. RAF54_2. Next base: position 72,351 of record NZ_JBFRDV010000017.1, on the reverse strand, counting down.
GATTCGTGATTACGCCCAAGAAGTTGTAGCTCCCAGGGCAATCGAACTTGACCAAGCGGCGGCGGATGCTTTTGCCTGGGACGTTATCCAAGCGGGTCACGAGATCGGTCTGACTCGAGCGCTGCTGCCGAGAGATTTGGGAGGCCTCGGTATTGGGGTCCTCGGTGTCGCAATAGCAATGGAAGAATTGGCGGCGGCCTGCCCGGGCGTTGCCCTTGCGTTTGGTGCCACGATGCTTGGCCAAACTCCCGTCCTGCTTTCCGGGGACCCCGAGCTCCAGGACCGTTTCCTTGCGCAATTCGCTGGGGCAAACGCGGTTTTGGCCTGCAATGCCGTCGCCGAAGAGGAAGCGGGCAGCGACCTTGTCATCCCGCAGCACTTTGCGGACGCCAGTATGCGCACCACCCTGCGTCGTGAGGGCGATGTTTACGTCCTCAACGGTCACAAACGTTTTATCACCAACGGGGCCGTCGCAGCCTTTGCTTCTGTGTACGCAAATCTGGAGGGTTACCCGGGTGCCACCGGACTTACTTGCATCCTGGTGCCCCTGGACGCGGACGGCGTGCGCCGCGGCGCTGTTCTCGACAAGATGGGGTACCGGGCATGTTTGGGAAGCGAGCTTTGGTTTGAAGAAGTCCGGTTGCCCATGAGCAATGTGGTCGGTGGTGAGGGCCAAGGGCTGGCGATGAATGTTGCGCAAGGCAATATGGCTCGGACTTCTGTTGCGGCAGTTTCAACGGGCATTGCCAGGCACGCCTTCGAGGTTGCGAGAGATTGGTGCGGGGAGCGAGTGCAGGGTGGCAGCCTTCTCAGGAATCATCAGATGACTGCGCGTCGACTTGCGGAAATGAAAATCGATGTTGAGGCCGCTCGGCTGATGTACCTTCGGTCCGCAGTGAAGGTCGATACTGAATTACCAGCTCCTGAACTTGAGCCCGCGATGGCCAAAATGTTCGCAGACAGAGTGGCGATTAATACCGCCAACACCGCCGTTGCCCTGTTGGGCTCTCGCGGGTATATGAAGGAATACGGTCTGGAAAAAGTGCTGCGAGACGCTTTTGGTACTCGCATCTTTGAAGGTACGCCCGAAGCCCTTGCGCTGGCTGTGACTGAGTGCCTTTATCAAGCCGGCGACGATGATTTCTGAGAGCACCTTCCTTAAATCGACATCAGACCCAACGACCCGGGATGACCTCGACGCCGCCTATGTTGGTCATCTTCTTAGCTTGCAGCGGACGCTTCGACTACCAACGCTGGCCAGTGACCTCGGGGAAGAAGCCGTTTGGCGCGTCAACGGGCTCGGAGACGGGTTGACGACGGTGGCATTTCGCACGACTCAAGTTGAAGTGGAGGTCCTCCGCGCTGTGCTCGGCTTCCGATTGGCTGAATTTCTGAACCTAGGGCTGATGAGCGCGTCTCTCGCTCGTACTCGTAATCTGTTTCACGAACCTGTAGAGGGTGCCCAGAACACCATCCACGCCGTGTGCTTGGACAAGACGGGTCGAATACTCGGGTACATAGCGATGGTCGGGGCCCTCCAGCCCAAGGCGCTTCTGCTCGACGGTCTTAGAAGGGAGTTGTTCCCGGTCGAAGTGGCGCACGGCGTTGACCTGCTCAGCCGGTTTGCCAACATAGACCTCACAACTCATCACACGTGGGAGGTAAAGCGGTTCGTGCGCGCGAGCGGACTCCCACCGGGTGGTAGACGTGACCGCATACCGTGGCACCTAATTCTTGCCCTGGGCCGGACCGCGCATTGCCTCGACGACGTGCGTGTTTTGATCGGAGACAGCCGTGAACATGGAGCACTTCATCACCTCAGGCTTCTAGGCTTCGACCCGCTGGTCCTGCCTGACACCAAGCCATCACTACCTCGCGACTACCTAATGTGGCCATCATATGAAGGCCAGTCGACGGCCCGGCCGTTCGCTTCCCTGCTGCCAAGGGACCTCGATACTCACTTGGATTTCATCGAACAATGCCTGAAACGAGAACAGGGCGACGGGTGGCAAAGGAAGCTCTTGGGCGAACTCCGGGCTTCAGTTCGGCGACCGCGGAACGAAGGCAAGGACGAAAGCCGGGGATCAGTGAAGGAGCCCGGTGATGTCATCTCTGCATAAATTCAGCGCTCGAGCGCAAGCCGCGCTGATCCGCTCGGGCGATCTTACGTCTGTTCAGTTAACGGAGCATTACCTCCACCGGATCGCAAGTCTCGATAAGAGACTGTGCGCCTACGTTAGGGTAACTGCTGACCTGGCACGAGGGCAGGCTATCGAAGCAGACAGGGTGCTGCGCGAGCGCGGGGCTGGTGCGGTTGGGCCTCTTCATGGCGTCCCGGTAGCGCTCAAGGACAACCTTGACGTGGAGGATGTCGTCACGGGTTGGGGTCTCAGAGAGCGTTGCAATGAAGCTCTAGGCGACGATCACGTGGTCGCCCTACTCAGGGCTGCCCATCAGCCGATTTTGGGCAAGACGCATTTGCCGGAACTCGCTTTGTCATGCCACACGGAGAATCAGGTCGGACATAACACAAAGAATCCGTGGTCTGAATGGCATTCGCCTGGCGGGTCCAGTGGCGGCTCGGCCGCTGCGGTTTCTGCCGGTCTTGCGCCTATTGCGCTCGGAACAGACGCCGGCGGCTCGGTTCGTATTCCTGCCTCGTGTTGTGGACTTGTTGGGGTTCGTCCCAGCAATGGTGCAGTGAGCGGTGGTCCAAGCGATCCAGGAGTTACTGGGTTGTCCGTGCCAGGCGTCATTGCGCGGGACGCTGGGGATGCTGGGCTTCTCTTGGAGGTTATAGCGGGGGCGGCACCTGGCGATTTCGCCGCGCCACGCGTTTGGGAAGGCCCCGAAGGACGCCTTCGCGTTGGACTGTCGACCAGTCCAATGATCCCGGGTCTTGAGGTCTCGCACGAATGTCAGCGGTCCGCCCGCGAGCTTGCCGATGCGCTCGGAGAGTTGGGGCACGAAGTCGTTCCCATCGCGCTCGGAGAAGATACCGCAGTGGCGGACGCGTTTCGGGACGTCTGGTCAGTGGTTGCAGCGGCCCACGATGTCATGCACGAAGCTTCGCTGTCACCCTTCACACGCATGATGCGCCAGCACGGCCGCACAGTGTCGGGTGTTCGTTTGCATGAGGCATTGGAATTGTTCCGAGGCACGGCCCGCATGCTTGAGGAAATCGTCTTTGGAGACGTGGATCTGTTAGTCACGCCGACCCTTGGAACTGTACCTCCGTTCCTCGGGGCGTTCCAGACAGAAGCAGATGAGGAGTTGAACTTCGCTGCGATGGGCCGCTTCATGCCTTTCACACCTATGTACAACATTTCGGGCATGCCCGCGGTATCCGTGCCCATGGGGGAGTCGAGGGGCCTTCCCATCGGGGCTATGGTCGGCGGTAGACACGGCAGCGAGCAGAGGTTGCTGGCAGAGGTGGACCGGATCCTGGGGGACCGTGGGACAAGTGGCCTTGCGCCTGGCTGGAGATGATCGCCCATCGCGACCGTCCTTCGCCATATTGATTGCCGTCGGTAGCGAACCAGAGGCCTGGCATGAGTTTGCGAGAAGAGCGCGCCAGTTCAGGCCTTCTGCAGGGCTCCCAGTGCGCGTACCAGGGGTTCGAGTTCCGGAACCTGCTCAGCGGCTTCCAGGGCCGACGCCAAGGTCTCGTCATGGACAGGCTTTGCTGTCTCAAGCAGCTTTTGGCCGGCGACTGTGAGCTCGGTGTAGATACCACGACGATCATCCGCGCAGAGGATCCGCGTCAGCAGCCCCCGGTCCTCCAGGCGGTTGACCAGGCGGGTGGTTGCGCTGCTGGAAAGAGCCGTGGCGCGGGCAAGCTGCTGCATGCGCATGTGCCATCCGTCCTGGCGGCTCAGGGCGTCAAGAACTGTGTATTCGACCACCGACAGCTCGGTGGAAGCCTGGAGTGCTTTCTCGAGTTCAGCCTCGATGCTTCCGTGCAGGGCAGCGAGGGTGCGCCATCCCTGCGCGCGTACTTCTACGGCGTCATCCTTGATGCCCATGCTTATTGTGCTCCTGCCTTGGTTTGCGTATCAGTGCAGCCGATCGAAAGTAGTTGCTTGCGCAATTATCTAGCGTGTGCAACTATGTATACAGCGTCTGCAACTATTATTCTACGGGTTTCCAGAGGCGCACATCCACTTTGCTTTTGGGAGCCACCCAACTAAGGAGTTCACATGCCCGCAGGGTTGATTGCCCTCGCCCTCGGCGGATTTGGCATCGGACTAACCGAGTTCGTCATCATGGGCCTTTTGCCGGAAGTAGCGGCAGATTTCCAAGTGAGCGAGGCCTCGGCGGGCTGGTTCATTTCCGGTTATGCGCTAAGCGTGACAGTCGGCGCCCTTCTGGTTACTGCCGCCGTTACCAGGCTTCCGCGCAAGCCCGTCCTTGTTGGGCTGCTTGTCCTGTTCATCGTCGGCAACTTCCTCTCCGCCATCGCCGACTCGTACACGGCGATGCTTGTAGGCCGCATCATTGCGGCGTTGTGCCACGGTGCGTTCTTCGGAATCGGCTCTGTGGTGGCAGCCAGCCTGGTTCCTGCGCACAAAAAAGCCGGTGCCATTGCCATCATGTTCACAGGACTTACTGCCGCCAACGTCCTCGGCGTTCCTTTCGGTACCCTCCTTGGCCAGAACCTGGGTTGGCGTTCAACGTTCTGGGCCATCACCGGAATCGGCGTGGTGGCACTGCTCGGAATAGCGTTGATGGTGCCGAAGGGGAGTGCGGAGCCGACCAAAGGCCTCCGAAGCGAACTGGGAGCCTTCAAATCCGGCCAGGTCTGGCTGTCCCTCGTCGTGACGATTTTGGGCTTTGGCGGCATGTTCGGCGCGTTCACCTACATCGCCTTCACGCTTACTGAAATTTCCGGGTTTGAGCCGGGCGCCGTCCCATGGTTGTTGGTGCTCTTCGGTGGCGGACTGTTCGTCGGCAACTTCCTGGGCGGGAAGGCGGCCGACAAAAACCTGGACGGATCCCTCGTCATAATCCTCGCCGGCTTGGTGCTGGTCCTGGGCTTCTTCGCCCTCACCGCGTCCAGCAGCATCGCTACTTTGATCTCGCTGGCCCTCATGGGCGGCTTCGGTTTTGCTACCGTCCCCGGTCTGCAGATGCGCGTGATGCACTTTGCCTCCTCCGCTCCCACGCTCGCATCCGGAGCCAACATTGGCGCCTTCAACCTGGGTAATGCGCTGGGCGCCTGGCTCGGAGGGGTCACCATTTCGGCTGGTCTGGGCTACACCTCGCCCATTTGGGCAGGGGCCGCGATTACTGTAGCCGCGTTGCTGGTCATGCTTGCTGCCGCCGCAGCAGCCAAGCGCAAGGAAGTTGGAGCAGCAAAGACCAGGCCCGACGTCGAACGCGAACCTCAGGGGGCGGCAGTCTCCTGACGCTGGGCTGCAAAACTGACGCTGGGCTGCAAAACCAAAAAGCCCGCCATGGACAATGTCCGTGGCGGGCTTTCGCGTCCTAGGGGTTGGGCGCGGCGTCGCGGGCTTCCTGCTCTGCTCTCTTCGCAGCCTTGGTTCGTTCGCTCTCAGCCTGCTTCAACACCCTCATTTGCTTGCCTCGCCGGCGCCACAGGGCCCAAAGAACAGTAACCACCGCAAAAATCACCGCAGCCACTACCGCCGAGATTGCCGTCCACGTAGTGAAGAATCCGGCATCCACGCTCAAGGTGCGCTGGCCGGCGTGCGCAGATTCGGTGGAACCGAACACAATGCCTGCCGTCAGCAGGTTCGGCGTGGCGATTGCGACAGCCGCCAGCAAGATGACTATCTTCCACGGCCAGGAGACAGCCTTGTGGGTTGCCTGCCACGCCACCACGAGGGGAACGAAGGTGAAGACGAAGCCGTAGAACATGCCCACCAATACGCTCGCGCCGAGGTCCCGCCGGATCTGCCCCGCGACGACGTCGGACCACCAACGGGGCAGAATGGCCCCAAGGATAAAGTAGGCTGCCACAGCGACAAGCAATGCCACCAGGATCAGAATAATTTTGACGCCCCAATTGCGTTTTTTCCGAGCCGGTACTTGTGCTTGTTCAGTCATGGGTCAATCATGGCAGAGACCTCATCAGGCACAGGGGAATTGTGCCTATACTTTCAGCGGTGGCCGGATGCCCGGGCCGCCGTCGAGATCCGTAAATGTCCCGATGAAAGGCGACCCATGAGCAATATTCCAGCCGATCTTTCCTACACCGCAGAGCACGAGTGGGTTTCTGCCCCTGACGCCGATGGCGTGGTGCGGATTGGTATCACCGACTTCGCTCAGGACGCCCTGGGTGACGTTGTTTACGCCCAGATGCCTGAACCCGGGACCAATATCACCGGGAATGAAGTTGTTGGGGAGGTTGAATCCACCAAGAGCGTCAGTGATATCTATGCTCCCGTTAGCGGTGAAGTCATTAACCGCAATGACTCTTTGGACCAGGATCCGGCCCTGATCAACTCTGATCCTTACGGCGATGGTTGGCTTTTTGAAGTAAAGCTGGCAGAAGCCGATGCAGTGGATTCCCTGCTCAGTGCATCGGAGTACGAACAACAGGTAGGCTAAAGTTATCTGGCCCGCCCGGCTGCATTCTTTTAGCCAAGGACGCGGGAAGGCGGGCCAGCAACCGATTTGCCCGGCGGTACCGGGAGGCGGAAGTGGYTGGCAAGGTTTGGAATTGCCGGCGGATGAGGAGGAAATTCCATGGTTGGCGGCGAACAGAACCAAGCCAATGTCGGAAGGGGCGCGGAAGAGCAACCCACGTCGGAGACCACCTCGATCAGCATCACGCCAACGTGGGACGAGCCAAGCGTTGCACCCCGGCTTGCACCCGAAGAGCGTGCCTCCGTTGATGCCCTGCCGCCGGACTCTGCCTTGCTCATTGCACACAGCGGACCAAACGCGGGGGCCCGGTTCCTTCTGGACGCCGATACCACTACGGCCGGCAGGCACCCGGACGCAGACATCTTCCTGGATGACGTCACGGTGTCCCGCAAGCACGTGGAGTTCCACCGCACCCCAACGGGCTTCGAACTCGTGGACATGGGTAGCCTCAATGGAACCTATGTGAACCACGACCGCGTGGATCGGGTGCTGCTGAAGAGTGGCAACGAGGTGCAGATCGGCAAGTTCCGGCTGACCTACTACTTCAGCCCTGGCCGCCCGGCGGGCCAAGTCTGACCCCGGGGTACCTGCCTGTGGCAATGGCCCAGCCGGAACGTCGCGGACCGCAGGTCCTGAACATCGGGGAAGTCCTGGCGCAGTTGAGCGACGACTTCCCAGGGATGACTGCGTCCAAAATCCGCTTTCTTGAGGAAAAGGGCCTCATTAATCCGAAGCGGACCCCTGCCGGGTACCGGCAGTACGCGGACAGTGATGTTGAGCGCCTCCGTTTCGTCCTTGCCCTTCAGCGCGACCAGTACTTGCCGCTCAAGGTCATCAAGGATTACTTGGACGCGATCGATCGCGGGCAGCGTCCCGAAAACCTGCCTCCAGGCGTCACGGTGTCACCCCGGGTAGTTTCGGCGGAAATGGCTGCCGAAATCCAAGGCCGTGCCCGCGCATTGACCGAGGAGCAGCTCCGGGCCGAATCGGGTGCAAGCGTACCCTTGCTGGAGTCACTCCTGAGCTTCGGACTAATAAGCCATGTTGGCGGCAAGTTCGACGAACACGCCCTCCAGGTTGCGCGTGCCTGCGTCCAGTTGGAGGGTCATGGTTTGGAGCCGCGCCATCTCCGGCCGTTCCAGGCTGCAGCCGAGCGTGAGTTCGGCCTGGTGGAGAGAGCGGTTGCGCCCCTGACGTCCCGGCGCGACGCCGCCTCCCAAGCACGGGCTGCCGAGGCAGCACGTGAAATCAGCGAACTGTGCCTGACGCTGCACAGGGCGCTCGTCCACGACCGTATCTCCCGGATGGACACCTGATGATCGAAGTTGAAATTGTCGGCGTCCGGATCGAACTGCCATCCAACCAGCCTTTGGTCCTCCTGCGGGAGATCAAGGGTGAACGGCATGTCCCCATCTGGATTGGAACACCCGAAGCCAGCGCCATTGCCCTGGCCCAGCAAGGTGTGGTCCCACCGCGGCCGATGACCCACGATCTCCTGATTGACGTCGTAGAATCCTTGGGGCATTCAATCATCAGCGTTAACATCGTGGCGGTCGAAGACAACATCTTCTACGGGCAACTGCAATTCGACGACGGCACTGTAGTGAGTTCGCGCGCTTCCGATGCGTTGGCCCTTGCATTGCGGGCCAAATGCCGCATTTGGTGCGCGGATGCGGTGATGGAGGAGGCAGGAGTCCGGATCACTGAGCATGACGAAGGCGAAGATTCGGAGCCGGATCCCAGTGTGGACGAAGAACGTGAAATGCGGCGTTTCCGCGAGTTCCTGGACGACGTGGAACCTGAGGATTTCGAAGGCTGAATCACCCTAAGCCTAAAGTTGAGGGTGAAACTTTCGACACGACCGGATTTTGCGCCCGAGGTCTTTGACCTAACGCCCTCCCGGGCCTAACGTCGAAGGTATCAAGTTCCCGTTGCATACACTGCCCGCGCAAGTCACACTGGAAGGTGCCGACTTGTGGGAATTACACGGCTGAATTTCGGCGTTGTGATCAGTGGTAAGCACCGTCCCCAAGGGAACTGAGAACAAGGAGGTCACGTGAGTCCGAAAGGCGAAGCAGGCGAGCTGAAGCAGGCCTCGACCGGCATTGCTGCGCCCGCATCCGGCGCCCAAGGTTTGCTCTTCACAGAGGACCTTCCAGTGCTGGACGAGGACGCGGGCTACCGCGGGCCCACTGCCTGCAAGGCTGCAGGTATCACGTACCGTCAGCTGGACTATTGGGCGCGCACCGGTTTGGTTGAGCCGGCCGTCCGTGGTGCTGCGGGTTCCGGCTCGCAACGTCTCTATGGATTCCGCGACATCCTGGTGCTCAAGGTAGTCAAGCGACTACTTGATACCGGCGTTTCCCTGCAGCAGATCCGCACAGCCGTGGAGCATCTTCGCGAGCGTGGTGTTGAAGACCTTGCGCAGATTACGCTGATGAGCGATGGCGCCAGTGTTTACGAATGTACCTCTGCCGACGAAGTCATTGACCTCGTGCAAGGCGGACAGGGTGTCTTTGGCATCGCGGTGGGACGTGTATGGCGGGAAGTCGAGGGAAGCCTTGCCGCGCTTCCGAGCGAGCACGCCGCCGAGCAGTCCTTTCCGGACGACGAATTGAGCAAGCGGCGCGTTGCCCGCCGTATCGGCTAAATAAGCCCAACTGGATGTCTTGGTAACGGATGAAGCCGCCCCTTGGATAGAGGGTGCGGCTTCTTCCGTCATATGGCTGGTGCGTGGGGGCTAGCGCTGCTGGCGATTCCGCAAGCCGGCTTGGCCCTCAAGCAGGCTCTGCAAGAGTGCGTCGAAGAGTTTTGCGGAGTTCTTGGCTGAATCGCCAGGCCAGTGGTGCACGGAGTGCGCTGCGCCTTGGATTTGCTGCCAGTTTGCCTGCTCCGGAATGTGCGGCGTCAGGAGCAGCTCGCCGAACATGGACTCCATCTCGGACAGCCGGAAGGTGTGCTCTGCTGACCCGGTGCGAACGCGGTTGGCGACGATTCCCGCTGGCGCCAGATGAGGAGCGAATTCCTGTCGGAACAACTGGATGGCGCGCATGGTCCGTTCGGTACCGGCCACGGAGAACAGGCCGGGCTCGGCCACGAGCACTACGCGGTCGCTGGCGCTCCATGCCATGCGCGTGAGCCCGTTCAGCGAAGGAGGGCAGTCCACAAGAATCAGTTCATAGTTGGTGGTTCCTGCAAGAACGGCCGAGAGCCTGCGAAGGTCGCGGCGGCCGAGATCCGGGCGGTCATAGATACCCGTGAACGCGGATCCAACAGCAACGTCAAGCTTGCCGCCGCTGGAACCGTTGGAAACCCAGCTGCTGCTGGCGACGTTCTCGGGAAGTTTCGCTTTCCGGGGACTCTTGAGCATGCGGCCAATGTCCAACTGGTCACCTCGCTGGACGCCGAGTGCCGTCGTAGCGTCGGCATGGGGATCGAGGTCCACCACGAGGGTTGGAATGCCGGCCGCGAGGGCCGCGGACGCCAGTCCGGTGGTCACTGACGTCTTTCCCACTCCGCCTTTGAGGCTGCTGATGCTGACTACTTGCACTTGAAAACCCAAAACCTAACGCCGGTTGCCGTATCGCGCTGTTTTCCGCTCCGGGACCGCCGGAGCCGGGGCTTGCCGAAGCCCCTCCAACATCATATGGGGCGGGGCCGTGGATTCCCGCTTTCTACGCGCCCGGGTGCCGGAGGATGCTGCGGCCATTAGCACGGTGGGGAGTCGCGCGCACGCATATACAGCCCAGATGACGATTCCATTGTGATGGTTGCCACAAAGATTTGTGTTTGATGCTGGCGGCACTACACACTGTGACCACCGACCGATCCACCCGCAATGATGCAGGAGAAGTATGTTTTCGAAAATTCTGGTGGCCAATCGCGGCGAAATCGCGATCAGGGCGTTTCGCGCTGGTTATGAACTGGGCGCCAAGACCGTAGCCGTCTTTCCGCATGAGGATCGCAACTCGATCCACCGGCAGAAGGCCGACGAAGCTTACCTGATCGGCGAGGTGGGCCACCCTGTCCGCGCCTACCTGGACGTCGAGGAGGTTGTCCGCGTCGCCAAGGAAGCCGGCGCCGACGCCATCTACCCCGGCTATGGCTTCCTCTCGGAAAACCCTGACCTGGCCCGTGCGGCCAACGCCGCGGGAATCACCTTCGTGGGCCCGCCTGCCGAGGTCCTGGAACTCGCAGGCAACAAGGTTGCTGCCCTGGAAGCTGCCCGCAAGGCGGGTGTCCCCGTGCTGAAGTCGAGCAAGCCTTCAAAGGACCTCGATGAACTGATCGCGGCAGCCGACGAAATCGGCTTCCCGATCTTCGCCAAGGCCGTTGCCGGCGGTGGTGGACGTGGCATGCGTCGCGTGGAGACCCGTGAAGCCCTCCCCGAAGCCCTGCAGTCCGCCATGCGCGAGGCCGATGCTGCGTTTGGTGATCCCACGATGTTCCTCGAGCAGGCCGTGCTGCGCCCGCGCCACATCGAAGTGCAGATCCTGGCCGACGCCGAGGGTAACGTCATGCACCTGTTCGAGCGTGACTGTTCCTTGCAGCGCCGCCACCAGAAGGTGGTGGAAATCGCCCCCGCGCCCAACCTGGATGAAAACATCCGCCAGGCGCTCTACCGTGACGCCGTTGCCTTCGCCAAGGCCCTGAACTACGTCAACGCCGGAACGGTTGAATTCCTGGTAGACACCGAAGGCGAGCGTGCAGGCCAGCACGTATTCATCGAAATGAACCCGCGCATCCAGGTGGAGCACACTGTCACCGAGGAAATCACGGATGTGGACCTCGTCCAGGCGCAAATGCGCATTGCATCCGGCGAGACACTGGCAGACCTCGGATTGAGCCAGGAGACGGTCTCCATCAAGGGCGCGGCGCTGCAGTGCCGCATCACCACGGAGGATCCGGCCAATGGCTTCCGTCCCGACGTCGGAAAGATCACCGGCTACCGTTCCGCAGGTGGCGCGGGCGTGCGTCTCGACGGCGGTACCGTCTACTCCGGTGCCGAGATCAGCCCGCACTTCGACTCCATGCTCGTCAAGTTGACCTGCCGCGGACGCGATTACCCGGCCGCGGTTGCCCGTGCACGGCGCGGTTTGGCAGAATTCCGGATCCGTGGCGTGTCCACCAACATTCCATTCCTGCAGGCCGTGCTGGCCGATCCGGACTTCAACGCCGGGAACGTGGCCACGGACTTTATCGACAAGCGCCCTGAACTGCTCAAGTCGCACATCTCTGCCGACCGTGGAACCAAACTGCTCACCTGGCTGGCCGAGGTCACTGTGAACAAGCCGAATGGCGAGCTCAAGGTCCACTCCGACCCCGCCAGCAAGCTGCCAGTGATCGATGGTCCGGTGCCCACATCCGGTTCGCGCCAGAAGCTGCTGGAGCTCGGTCCGGAGGGCTTTGCGAAAGCGTTGCGTGAGCAGCAGGCAGTCGCCGTCACGGACACCACGTTCCGTGATGCCCACCAGTCCTTGCTGGCTACGCGTGTCCGCACCCGCGACCTCGTAGCGGCCGGCCCCGCCGTCACGGCGTTGCTGCCGGAGCTGCTTTCCGTCGAGGCCTGGGGTGGTGCAACGTACGACGTCGCGCTCCGCTTCCTTGGCGAGGACCCTTGGGACCGCTTGGCTGCTCTGCGGCAGGCACTGCCGAACACGTGTATCCAGATGCTGCTCCGTGGACGGAACACTGTTGGTTACACGCCTTACCCGGAAGAGGTGACCGAGGCCTTCGTCAACGAAGCAGCGGCTACCGGCATTGACATCTTCCGCATCTTCGACGCCCTCAATGACGTCAACCAGATGGCCCCGGCAATCCGGGCTGTGCGTGCAACAGGTACTGCCGTCGCAGAGGTCGCACTCTGCTACACCGGCAACCTCCTTGACCCCAACGAGGACCTGTACACCCTCGACTACTACCTGGACCTTGCCCAGAAGATCGTCGACGCCGGTGCCCACATCCTCGCCATCAAGGACATGGCGGGACTCCTGCGTCCCGCCGCGGCTGCCAAGCTCGTCTCCGCCTTGCGAGAGCGTTTCGACCTGCCCGTGCACCTGCACACGCACGACACCGCCGGTGGCCAGCTCGCAACGCTTCTGGCGGCCGTCGACGCCGGAGTGGACGCCGTTGACGTCGCTGCTGCCTCCCTGGCCGGGACTACAAGCCAGCCTGCCGCTTCGGCGCTGGTGGCAGCATTGGCCAATACACCGCGCGACACCGGGATGAGCCTTGCCAACGTCGGTGCACTGGAGCCTTACTGGGAAGCGGTTCGACGGGTCTACGCGCCCTTCGAGTCCGGCCTGCCGGGTCCCACAGGCCGTGTGTACCAGCACGAGATCCCAGGTGGCCAGCTGTCCAACCTTCGCCAGCAGGCCATCGCCTTGGGGTTGGGGGAGCAGTTCGAAGCCATCGAGGACATGTACACGGCGGCAGACCGCATCCTGGGCCGCTTGGTCAAGGTGACTCCTTCCTCCAAGGTGGTGGGCGATCTCGCACTGCACCTTGTCGGCCTGAACGCTGACCCTGCGGACTTCAACGAGAACCCGCAGAACTACGACATCCCGGACTCCGTCATCGGCTTCCTTTCCGGCGAACTCGGAGATCCTCCCGGAGGCTGGCCCGAGCCGTTCCGTACCAAGGCCCTTCAAGGCCGCAGCATCAAGGTCCGGGACGTTGAGATCAGTTCAGAGGACAGCGCCGCGCTGAAGGGTGATTCGAAGACCCGCCAGCACACCCTGAACCGCTTGCTCTTCGCAGGTCCTACCAAGGACTACCTCAAGAGCGTGGAGACCTACGGCAATATCTCCGTGCTGGACACCCGTGATTACCTCTACGGTTTCCAGCAGGGCTCGGAGCACGTGATCGAGCTGGAGAAGGGCGTCCGCCTCATTGCCCAGCTTGAGGCCGTGTCCGAAGCTGACGAAAAGGGCATGCGTACGGTGATGTGTACGCTTAACGGCCAGTCGCGTCCAGTGGTTGTCCGCGACCGTTCCGTGGTGAGCAACGTCAAGGCGGCAGAGAAGGCCGACCCAGCACAGCCCGGGCAGGTTGCAGCCCCGTTCGCCGGGGCCGTTACCGTCACGGTCAAGGCAGGCGATGTCGTCAACGCCGGCGACACGGTTGCCACCATCGAGGCCATGAAGATGGAAGCATCCATCACGACGCCGGTGGCCGGCACGGTCTCCCGGATCGCCATCTCCTCGGTGGAGCAGGTCCAGGGCGGCGATTTGCTGCTGGTGATCGGCTAACGATCCACCAACGAAAAACCCCTTCCGGAGGAGTTCCGGAAGGGGTTTTTCGCTTGCTGTAACGCCGTAGCTACTGCGCGCGGGGCGCTGAATACATTTCTTCGATCACGACGTCAAAGTCCTTCATGACTTGGGCGCGCTTGACCTTCAGCGACGGAGTGAGGTGGCCGGAGGCCTCGGTGAAGTCCGCGGGGACTATCCGGAAGGACTTGATGGCCTCCGCTTGGGAAACTGACTGGTTCGCTTTGCTGATGAGGTCCTGGACGGCAGCCCTTACTACCGGGTTCTCGGCGGCTTCAGTCAAAGTGGTGCCGGATGCAAGTCCGTGGCGTTCCAGCCATCCCGGCAAGGCCTCTTCATCCAGCGTGACCAGGGCGCCGATGAACGGGCGGTTATCGCCCACCACCAGAACCTGGGAAACCAAGGCGTCTGCACGGATCTGGTCTTCCAGCAGCGCAGGAACCACGTTCTTCCCACCTGCCGTGACGATGATTTCCTTCTTGCGGCCGGTGATCTTAAGGAAGCCATTGCTGTCCAGCTCGCCGATGTCCCCGGTGCGGAACCACCCGTCGGCAAAGGTTTCCTGCGTGAGGTCTTCGCGCTTGTAGTAGCCACGCATGACACAGACGCCCTTGGCGAGAATTTCGCCGTCGTCTGCGATCTTTACGGCGTTGCCGGGAAGCGGGGCGCCCACGGTGCCAATCCTGATCATGGAGGGTGTGTTGACCGAGATCGGCGCGGTGGTTTCCGTCAGGCCGTATCCCTCCAGGATCTGAAGGCCGATGCCTTGGAAGAAGTGGCCCAGGCGTTCGCCCAAGGGGCCGCCACCTGAGACAGCGTGCGCCACATGTCCGCCCATGGCGTCGCGGAGCTTTCCATAGACGAGTTTGTCGAACACTGCATGCTTGAGCTTCAACCCCAAGCCCAGGGAACCGGCCTGTCGAGCCTTGGAATACTCGATTGCCGTATCCACTGCACGGTGGAAAATGGCGCCCTTGCCGCTGTCCTCGGCTTTGGTCAGTGCCGAGTTGTAGACCTTCTCGAAGACGCGCGGCACAGCAAGGATGAATGTCGGCTGGAAGCTCTGCAGGTCGGCCAGCAGATGCTTGATATCCGGAGTGTGGGCTACTTTGACGCCCCCTGCGACGGCCAGCACGGAGATAAACCGCGCAAAGACGTGGGCCAGCGGGAGGAACATGATGGTCTTGGCGGACTCGTTGATGATCTCGCCCAGCGCCGCACGGGCATTCTCGGAGAGCTCCACGAAATTTCCGTGGGTCAGCTCGCAGCCCTTGGGCCTTCCTGTGGTTCCGGAGGTGTAGATGATGGTGGCAAGGTCCGTCAGGCCTGCAGCGGAGCGGCGCGTCTCCAGTTCCTCATCGGTGACACTGGTGCCAGCGGAGCGAAGGGCATCAAGGCCGGCACCCTCAAGCTGCCAAACGTTCGCCACTGACTGGATGTCTTCGGCTGCGACAGCTTGCCTGATGATGTCCTCGTGGTGGGCGGCTTCACCGAAGGCGGCCACAGCACCGGAATCGCCCAGGTTCCAGGCCACCTGCGATGGGGAAGAGGTCTCGTAAATCGGGACAGAAACGGCTCCTGCGAACCAGAGGGCAAAGTCCACCAGCGACCATTCATAACGGGTCCGGGACATGATGCCGACGCGGTCGCCGGCACCCACTCCACTGGCGATAAGGCCCTTTGCCAAGGCCCTGACATCGGCGAGGAAATCGGTGGCCCGGATGTCCTGCCATTGTGCGTTGCTGTCCAGTTTGGCGAACAGAGCCGGGTTTGAAGGCTTGGCCGCTTCCCGCACAACGAGGTCCGTGATGTTGGTTTCAGGGGCAACATTGACAAGAGGCGGAACACTGAATTCACGCACGGTAGCTCCTTTGATATCCATGGGCCGCGAGAGGCTGCTTTCACTCTAGTATGCCCACCCGCGGAGGTGTGTCCTATTTAACCTACTGGCGAGTAACTTTACGGATGACCGTCCGTTTCGAGCAACTTGGCGTTGTCCAGCGCTTGGCGATGTCTGCCTCCCCGGGCCCGGCAGAATAGGATGTTGGGATGCCTTCATTACGGTCCAGTTCCCGTGCCCGGCCCCGGCCACCAGTCGCTGCCTTGAAGGATGTTCCCTGGGCTGGGCGCAGGAGTCATTTGGGCCGGCGGGGGCTGGCCATCGGCATTGACATCGGCGGCACCAAGGTAGCTGCAGGGGTTGTTGACGCCGAGGGCAGGATCCTTGCCGAGGCACGCAGGTCCACGCCAGGCGCGGACCCCCGGGCCGTGGAGCAGACCATCGTGGAACTCGTTGATGAACTCAGCGCAGAGCACCGGATTGCCTCCGTGGGTATTGGCGCGGCCGGTTGGATGGACCTCGACGGCGGTACGGTACTGTTCAGTCCGCACCTTGCCTGGCGCAACGAGCCCCTGAGGGAAAGCCTGCAGAATCTGTTGAGGCGCCCGGTTTTACTAACGAACGACGCCGACGCAGCCGCCTGGGCGGAGTGGCGCTTTGGCGCCGGCCAAGGTGAGAGCCGCCTGGTGTGCATCACGTTGGGCACGGGCATCGGCGGCGCAATGGTGATGGACGGGAGGGTTGAACGCGGCCGCTACGGTGTGGCAGGCGAATTCGGTCACCAGATCATTTTCCCCGGCGGGCACCGTTGCGAATGCGGCAATCGTGGCTGTTGGGAGCAATACGCGTCGGGGAACGCCCTCGGCCGTGAGGCCCGCCAATTGGTGCGAACCAACTCGCCTGAGGGCCGCGCACTCCTTGAACGCGCAGGCGGTGTGGAGGAGAGCATCACCGGCGCTGCAGTTACAGTGTTGGCGCTTGCCGGGGACTCCACGTCAAGGGAACTGTTGGCGGACCAAGGTGAATGGTTGGGCTTGGGGCTGGCCAACCTGGCGGCGGCACTGGATCCCGGGATGTTCGTGATTGGAGGCGGATTGTGCGACGCCGGGGACCTGCTCGCCGGACCGGCCCGTGAAGCATTCGCCCGGAATTTGACGGGGCGTGGATTCCGTCCGATGGCAAGGATTGAGCTCGCCGCTCTGGGACCCCGTGCAGGCATGATCGGCGCTGCTGACCTTTCGAGGGTCAGCGGCCGTGCCCACAGCTAAGCCGGCCGACAACCAAGTGGGCGCGCGCACCTAGATGCGGGCGCCGTCGTCGTCCTCGTTTTTCTCGTGCGGTAGCCGCATGATCAGGTAGACGACGGAAGCTGCAAAGGCCACCACTATGCCAAGGATGGCCAGCAAGGGTGCCGAACGCCAAAACATCGCCGTAAAAAGCAGGGCGAGGGGGCCGCCTACAGCGCCGATCCATGCCAGCATGGTCAGCGGGTCCGTTCCCACCAGGCTGGGAGGCTCCTCGGGGACGAAGGCGCCGTCATCGTCGTCGTCCGCCTCGAAATCGCGGGGGCCGGAGGGCCTGCCTTCCAGTTGTTCGGGTCCGACTTGCGCCGCCTGGGCATCCGACGCGGCTGCCGCAGCCGGAGAAGACAGGCCCAGCGGATCAAAGTCCTTGAAGCCCCTTGGAGTGTCTTCCTTCGCTGGCCCGGGTCCTGCCTGGTCCGTTTCCGGCCGGCCCGGTTCGGGGGCCTCACCCAAGGGTGAGGATTCCGTTGCTTCCAGCCTGGCCACCAAATCCAACCAGACGGCGTCGTCGTCTTTGTTGGCGCTCTGATCGGCAGAGTTGGGATCAGGCCTGTTCATCGGCTTTGTCCTTTTCGAGGGAAGACCCATCGCCGGCCAGGGCCGCCATGGTCTTTTGGATGAAGTCGACGGTTCCCGTGAAGATTTCAGGGGCGTCGTTGTCAAGGGTCGCAACATGATGGCTGTTGCTGAGGTAGGTGACGTCAACGGGCGCCTGGACCCGTGCACGAAGGAATTCGAGGCTGGCGTTGGAGATGACATTGTCCACTGTGGAGCGAAAGACCCGGACAGGGGAACTGATGCGGGGCAATAGCGCGGCAGTGTCTTTGTACATCTTCTTCAACTCGTGGGCCGCTGCAACCGGGGTGCGGGAATATGCCCCTTCGTCCTGGTCCGGCTTCAAAATGTCATTGGCGATTGCCGGAGTGCTCTTCATGACGTACTTGAGGGCCGCAACGATCACGGCGCGCGGGTCATCAAGTACCAGGCCGGGGTTTACCACAATGGTGCCGGCCACGGGCCGTGTCGCCGCAATGCGCAGCGCCAGCGTTCCGCCCATGGACAGTCCAGCCGCGAACACGAAATCGCATTCGCCTGCCAGTTCCCTGTAGGAATCGTCAACGGCCCGGTGCCATTCACGCCATGAACGCGTGGCCATATCCTGCCAGGTAGTTCCGTGCCCGGGGAGCAACGGAACCCTGACGGCATATCCCGCCGCTGCCAGGTGCTCCGCCCAGGGCCGGACGCTGTGCGGGCTTCCCGTAAACCCGTGTGACATGACGACGCCAACCCGGGGGCCTGAGCCAGTCCAGTTGCTGAGGAACGGGGAGAAATCGGGAAGCATTTTCATGATGACTCTGAGGCTACTCTGTCCGCGGCATGCTGACGGAAAAACTGCGCCGATTCTTCAAAGATGGTGGGTGCATCCACATCCAACGTGGCTACGTGGCCGCTCGCCGGGAGGGTCACGACCTTGAGTCGGGAAGGGTCCATATGCCTGCTGATCATAGCTACGGAAGTGGGCGGGATGACACCGTCCACTGATGATTTGAAGACCAGTGCCGGGGCTTGAATTTGTGGGAGGGCGCGGGTTGCCTGGCGGAAGAGCTTCTTCAGTTCGTGCACTGACTTCAAAGGCGTCTTTGAGTAGTCACCGTCCTGTGTGGCGGCCGCCGTCGGTTTTTCTTCCTCAATGGGTGAGGTGGTGGGCATGACGTACTTGAGTGCTCCGACGTACCTGACCCGGCGATCGTAGAAACTCAACCCTGGGTTCACCAGGACCAGGCCTGGAACATCGTGCAGTGAAGCGAGGCGGAGGGCAACAGCACCGCCCATGGACAGGCCTGCCACAAAACACGTCTCGGTCCGGGCGGCAAGGTCCAGATAGCTTCGCTCAAATGTCCTGTACCAGTCCTGCCATCGTGTGGTGGCGAGATCGTGCCAGCTGGTTCCGTGACCGGGAAGCAAAGGCACTGAAACGGAAAATCCCTGCCCGGCCAGATACTCGGCCCAGGGCAGGACGCTCAGCGGGCTACCCGTAAATCCGTGGCAGATGGCCACTCCGGTGGAAGCATTGGCTCCATGGCCGGGATGGTGGAAAGCGAGCGGCGCGGCTGGTTGGTTGCGTTCCGTCATGGCTCCATCGTGTCACTCTTACCGATATTTCTCACTGGAGTAGGGTTGCTGTTGAGTCCCACCGGCTTGGCCGGAAGGACGCCCGTAAACCGGTCGTGAGAGGACAAACGTGTTCTATTGGGTCATGAAGAGGATCTTTCTTGGTCCTGTTCTCAAACTGCTGTTCCGGCCATGGGTCAAAGGGCTGGACAACGTCCCCGGAAACGGCCCAGCAATCCTGGCGTCCAACCATTTGTCCTTTTCGGACTCCATCTTCCTGCCCCTGATGGTGGATCGGCCCGTGATCTTCCTTGCCAAGTCCGAGTACTTCACTGGCAAGGGCATGAAGGGCCGCTTGACGGCGCTGTTCTTCAGGCTGACGAACCAACTACCCATGGACCGCTCCGGCGGAGCCGCGTCGGAGCTATCGCTGCAAGCCGGGAAGGACGTCCTGAATTCCGGCGGGCTCTTGGGAATCTACCCCGAAGGCACCCGGAGTCCGGACGCCAAGCTCTACCGCGGCAAGGTGGGTGTTGCGCGGCTCGCGCTCCAGACCCGTGTCCCTGTGGTGCCGGTGGCCATGATTGGCACGGAAAAGGTCCAGCCCATTGGCAAGAGGCTGCCCAGCATCCGGCGCATCGGTGTCATCTTTGGGCAGCCCTTGGACTTCAGCCGTTATTACGGCATGGAGGATGACCGGCTCATTCAACGGGCTGCAACTGACGAAATCATGTACGAGCTGATGCGGCTTTCCGGACAAGAGTACGTGGACGAGTACGCAGCTGTGGTCAAGGCCCGCCTGGACGGCAAAGGGCCCGGGACCGTGGGTAAAGTCAAAGCGGCCGAGGAGGCTCCTTCAGACATCGCCGATGACAAGGATGAACCCAAGGAAGACGGGGGAGCGGCCAGCGGGGGACTGTGACGCATTCGGCAGGGACAGTTACGCCTGCAGTGCCCCAACCTTGGCGGAGGCTACTACTCTTGAAGGGTGACTGAGCTAACCGCGAACACCGCACCCCCTGTAGTAGACCCACTCGCCAGCACCGCCCAGAGTGGGGCTGCAAATTACCCCGGCCTTGACGCCTGGCGGGACCTGCCGATTTCCCAGCAGCCCACGTGGTCTGACTCCGAGGTCTTCAAGGCCTCCGTTAAGGAACTTTCCGTCGTTCCGCCTTTGGTATTTGCCGGCGAAGTTGATGTTCTTCGGGAGCGCTTGGCTGCGGCCGCCCAGGGCAAGGCTTTCCTCCTGCAGGGTGGAGACTGCGCAGAAACCTTTGAAGCCGCTACCGCGGACAAGATCAGCGCACGCGTCAAGACGATCCTCCAGATGGCCGTCGTGCTGACGTACGGTGCGGCGATGCCGGTCATTAAGATGGGCCGCATGGCCGGCCAATTTGCCAAGCCACGATCGTCCAACGATGAAACCCGCGACGGCGTGACGCTTCCCGCATACCGCGGAGATATCGTCAACGGCTACGACTTCACACCCGAGTCCCGCGCGCACGACGCCGGCAGGATGCTGAAGGCCTACCATACGTCGGCATCCACACTTAACCTGATCCGGGCATTCACCCAAGGTGGCTTCGCGGATCTTCGGCTGGTCCACCAATGGAACAAGGGCTTCACTGAGAACCCGGCGCATGCCCGGTACGAGTCCCTTGCCCGCGACATTGATCGCGCCATCATGTTCATGGACTCCTGTGGTGCTGACTTCGAGGCGCTCAAGCGGGTTGAGTTCTTCGCCAGCCACGAGGCACTGCTGCTCGACTACGAACGCGCACTGACCCGCATCGACTCCCGCACCGGCCTGCCCTACGACACTTCCGCCCACTTCCTCTGGATCGGCGAGCGGACCCGCGAACTTGATCATGCCCACGTGGACTTCCTTTCCCGTGTACGGAACCCCATTGGAGTCAAACTCGGCCCCACCACCAGCGGCGACGATGCCCTGCGCCTCATCGACAAGCTGGACCCGAACCGCGAACCCGGGCGCCTGACATTCATTACCCGCATGGGTGCCACCAACATCCGCGAAAAGCTGCCGGCCGTCGTCGAGCGCGTTACTGCCTCCGGTGCCCAGGTCCTGTGGGTGACGGACCCGATGCACGGCAACACGGTGACCTCGCCAAACGGGTACAAGACCCGCAACTTCGACGACGTCATCGATGAAGTACGTGGATTCTTCGAAGTACACCACTCCTTGGGAACGGTTCCGGGTGGTCTGCATGTCGAAATGACCGGCGACGACGTCGCTGAGTGCCTTGGTGGTGCAGATCCCATCGATCAGGACGCTTTCCTGGACCGCTACGAGTCTGTCTGCGATCCGCGCCTGAACCACATGCAGTCCCTCGAGATGGCCTTCCTGGTGGCAGGAGCTCTCTCCAAGAGGTAGCAGATATAAGAAAGGTGCGGTCCGGATGAATTCGGACCGCACCAGTTTCAATATTCTGCGACTAGGGTGGACCGGCTAGACCACCGTTAGGTTAACGGTTGACCCTTCCGGCGCTTCTGGGCCTGCTGGGCTCTGGTCTCGGACGATTCCCAAGAAACCGCCGAGGACATCGGTGATCTTGACTTCGAAACCCAATTTGCCAAGCTCCTCCACGGCCTTCTTGGCCTGCTGGCCAACGTAATTGGGGAGTTTGACCATTTTGGGTCCCTTGGACAGCGTCAGGGTCACCGTTTCACCGCGGACGAGCGTGCCGTTGCCAGGGGACTGCGCCACAACGGCGCCCTTGGGCACAGATTTGTCGTTGACCGTCTCTGGGGCTACAGCGGCCTTCAAACCGGCATCCTGAATTGCTTTCACGGCAGCATCCTGCGGCAAACCCCGAACATCGGGAACGGGGATGGGCTGGGGTCCTTTGGAAACAACGAAGGAAACCGGCGTGCCGTGGCGGACTTCTTTGCCCGGGGCAGGGTCCTGGGAGATGACAATGCCTGCGGGGATCTTTTCGTCAAAAGCCTCTGTGACGTTGCCAAGGGTCATTTGGGCGGCGTTAAGGGCCGTCTTTGCGTCATCCAGGGTCCCACCTGTTAGCCCGGGGAGCGCGAAGAGCTGTGCACCTTTTGAAACGAAAAGCGCGATGGTTTGAAACTTCCGTACCACTTCCCCGGATTTGGGTTCAGTCCCGACGGCGAGTCCGGCTTGGACGTCGTCGTCGAAGACGTCCTTGGGTTCGGACTGGAAACCTGCGGTTCGCAGGAGTTGTTGGGCCTCGGCCACCGTCTTGTTCTTGACATCGGGAACGGTGCCTGGAGATCCAGGCCCCATGCCGAAGAACCATCCGGCAGAACCTGCCAGCAGCGCCAGGATCACGATCACGACTGTCCAAATGACAGCGCGCCGCCGGGGATTGCCTTCACGCAAGGGACGCATCGGGGTGGCAGCAGCCCGGGCCTGGTCTTTAGCCTGTTGCCGCTCCAGCTTCTTCTGCTCCCGTTTGCTGGGCTGGCGCGGGTCATCGTCCACACCGGGAAGGGCCAGGCCGTTGCGTGGTTGCCGTGCAGATCCTGCCATCACGGTTGTCGGGTTGCTCTGGTGTGGGATGAATTCGGTGGGCGATGCTGTCGTGGCAAGGGCCTCGGTGGGATTCTCTTGCGGGGTGGCTCCCTGCCGAGCGGCGCCGGAAGCGCGACCCGCCGAACCCGCTGCCCCAGCAGCAGCGGCAGGGGAGAGGGGCCGGGAGGAGGGCTGTCTGTGGTCCAGTTGTTCGTCGCTCAGTGTGGTCCGGATGTGGCGCAGTTCCGACAGCAAGGCGGAGCCGTCCACGGGCCGGTTTTCGGCGTCCACAGCAGTACACCACTGCACCAGTTCGTCCAGGTCTTCGGCAAGACCGGGAGCAGCCTCTGAGGGGCGGCCAACCACGGCGTTGACGTGCTGGTATGCAACTTGAATCGGGGACTCCCCAGCATATGGCTGCTTGCCTGTGAGCATTTCGTAGAGCATGATGCCCGCTGAGTAGACGTCGCTGCGGGCATCGGCGGGTTTGCCGAGCACCAATTCGGGAGCGAGGTACGCGACCGTGCCGATCAAGGCGCCTGTACTTGTGGTGGCCGTGACAGCCCGGGCTAATCCGAAGTCGCCTACCTTGATCCGGCCGTCGTCCGCTATGAGCACGTTCTCCGGTTTGATGTCCCGATGGATGAGTCCTGATCCATGGGCTGCCGCTAAACCTTCGATGACGGGATCGATCAGAGCGAGGGCCAGGCGCGGTGGAAGTGCACCCTGCTGGTTGATGACGTCACGAAGTGTATGGCCTTTGACGTACTCCATCACCAGATAAGCGATATGCCCGTCTTCGCCCTGGTCCAGCACGCTGACAACGTGGGGATGGGACAGGCTCGCAGCGGCCTTGGCCTCGCGGCTGAGTCGCTCCAGGAACGTCTCGTCATTGGCCAGGTGCGGGTGCAGGACTTTGAGGGCCACGTCGCGCTCCAGGCGCTGGTCCGTGGCCAGGTAGACGGTGGACATTCCACCTCTTGCAAGGCGTGATCGGACGTTGTAGCGCCCGTCCACGGTGGTCCCGATGAGGTGGTCCTGCGTTGGTTCCTGCACCATACGATCCTAAACGAGGCAGGGAAGAGGCCCGAATCCGCAAAGGACCCGGGCCTCGTCCGAAGGTGCTTGGGAACGGCCTAGCCGAAAGTACGTTGCCGGGCCTTGATCGATTCGACGTAGCGCTTGGTGTCGTCGTACATGCCGTACTTGCTGACCGAGTACTGCCCTTGGTAGTAACCCGCAATGGCGTTGTCGAGGTCTTTGCTGGTGGCGATGAGTGCCCTGATGATGGCGACGCCGGCCGTTGCATTGTCATAGGGATCCAGGAGGTTGAGCTTGCGGCCTACCAAATCAGATGCCCATTGGCCGGAGGAAGGAATGACCTGCATGGTTCCAATGGCGTTGGCGGGGGAGACTGCACGCTGGTCGAAGCCCGATTCCTGTTCGGCGAAGGCAAGTGCCAATGAGGGGCTGACTCCCATGCGCCGGGCGGTATCAGCCACGATTGTTTTCATTTCATCACGGCTCGGGACAGGCGAAGCGTTCAGCAGCGCCTTGTTCTCGTTGGCGGAGCTGACGACAGCGGGCGGGTACGTAAAGCCGAGGAACGAGCTCGGCACCAGGGGCTTGGTTTCCCCGGCGGGCTGCAGTGACGTAGTGCCGGGAATGGTGAGCTTCTGTCCGGGGTAAATGACGGTCGTTGCCGAAACTGTATTGACGCTCATCAGCGCTGACAACGAAACGTTGTGACGCGATGCAATGGAGCTCAGGGTGTCGCCGGCTTTGATGGTGTAGGAGCCCGTGTTGGCCACGGGAGTGGCCGCAGGTGCCGGAGCCGGGGCAGGAGCAGGGGGAGTCACGGGCGAAGAGTCACCACTCACCTTGATCTTCTGGCCAGGGTAGATGATGGAGCTGCCACTGAGATTGTTCCAGCTGAAGATGCTGGACAGCGGGACACCGTACCGGGCGGCGATCGCGCCCAGCGTATCGCCAGAAACCACCGTGTAGGTGGTGGCATTTGAAGGCGCGCTCGGCGCCGGCGCGGGCGCCTGGTCAGGGGCGGCCGGGGCAGTGCCAGTGAGTTTGATGGTCTGGCCCGGGTAAATAAGCGTTGTTGCCGTGAGCTTGTTCAACTGCAGGACGGCGGACGTGTCCAGGTTGAAGCGGCGTGCAATGGCACTGATGGTGTCTCCGCGGACGATCTTGTAGGTGTCCGGCACGGAGGGGGCCATGGGGCGCAGGGCGGACGGAAGCGTCGCCGCAACCGCTTGGGCGGGAATCACATTGCCCACTTTGGTGGCCTGGGCCTTCATGGCTGCAGCGAGGGTAGCGGGAATCTTGCGCGGCTGGGGTGCCGGTGCAGCCGTGGCTGGCTGGGCCAAGGCAAGCGAGGACAAAACCACGGCGGGAAGCGCAGCCGTGGTTGCCGCAATAACCGGCATGCTCATGGTTCGTTTCGGCGAGCGGGGCGTCGTCATGGAATGTGTCCTCATCTCAGCAGCGGGAGTAGTTTGTGTTGCCGCTGTTACCAGTGTTGCCAATGTTACTGATGTTATCAATGTTGCAAGTGTGATCAGTGTGAATCTCTCACACTTATTCATCAGGCACAACAATTCGCGCGCTTTGGAAATCTCCTCGCCGAATTCACCCCCATGAAAAGGCGACTTTCTCCCGCGTGGAGGGTCGCCGTCGTACTTCGGCTAGGCGACAGGCAGCCCGGCGTGGCAACCTTGTTCCGTGAGTAATGTAGAAAGCCTTGTTTCCGACTGGTTGCCGCTGCCGGATGTCGCCGAGCTGCTCGGAGTTTCCATCACCAAAGTCCACGGACTGTTGGATGAGCGTGCGCTGGTTGCCATCAGGCGGGGGGAGCGGAATATCCGCTCGATTCCGGCGCTGTTTATTCAGGATGGACACGTCGTGGACAGCTTGAAGGGAACCATTGCGGTTCTTAGCGATGCCGGTTACAACGACGAAGAACTCATCGTGTGGTTGTTTACCCCTGACGATTCATTGCGCGGACGGCCTATCGATGCATTGCGCGAAGGACGCAAGACGGAGATTCGGCGTCGCGCCCAGTCTCTCGCCTGGTAACGCAGTCTCTCCCGGTAGTCGGTTAGCCGACAGTTGGATTCCGTCATAAGCAGTTAAACAGCGGACGACGGCGGTTCTTGACCGCCGTCGTCGTCTCAACGCCTGGGAAGCGCCATCAAGCGGCCCGGCTGACAGCTGCCTCAGCCAGTTGGCGCAATGCTGTGAGCGGTAATTCTTCCACCGGCAGCTCTTCCAGGGCGGCGAAGGCTTGGTCGCTCAGCTCGTCAATAAGGGACTCCGTGGCATCAAGCGCTCCGCAGTTGACCATTATGTTGCGGATTGTGGAAACATCGTCCTCACCCAGATCCGGTTTCCCCAGCATTTCGTCCAGGTACGTGGCTTGATCCGTGGGAGCCAGGTTAATGGCAAATCCAACGAGCACTGTCCGTTTGCCCTCGCGGAGGTCATCGCCCGCGGGTTTTCCTGTCGTCTCGGGATCGCCGAAAACACCCAGGACATCATCGCGCAATTGAAACGCTTCGCCCAAGGGCAAGGAAAATGCGGAATATGCCTTCAGCAGCTCCTTGGATGCGCCTGCCAACGCTCCACCCAGGGCCAAAGGGTGCTCGGTGGAATATTTTGCGGATTTGTAGCGAATAATCGAGGTGGCGCGGTCCACGGAACCCGCTCGATCGCGTACAGGGCCGGCTACTTCCTCAAGAATATCCAGGTATTGCCCGGCCATTACCTCGGCCCGCATGAGGTTGAAAATGCGGCGTGCTTCGCTTCCTGCTGCTGCCCGGGGTCCGATTTCCGTGAAGGATTCCTCGCTGAAGGAAAGGCACAAATCGCCGGTCAGGATCGCCGCTGCATGGCCGAAGCGTTCATTGTCCAGCGCCCAACCATTGGCCTGATGGAGTTGGCTGAAGCGACGGTGCACACTGGGACCCCCGCGACGCGTATCCGAACGGTCAATGATGTCGTCGTGGATGAGGGCCGCGGCTTGGAAAAGTTCCAAAGCACAACCGGCCGTCAGGATGTCTGAGTCACCGACGGGACCGCCCGCACCCCGCCAGCCCCAGTAGCACATCAGCGCACGGAGCCGTTTTCCGCCAGTGACGAGGTTCGATATTGACCCCATGAGGGGAGCGACATCGGGCGAAATCGTAGCCATCATGTCCTGCTGGACCGCGAGGAACTCATTCAGCTTCCCGGCTACGCCGCCAATAAACTCGAGTTGCTCCGTGTGGAGTTGGGAAACCGGCGTCACTTGACGGACCCGGCCGCCACGTTCGCGCCGATCGTGAACGTGGAAACGCCTTCCTTTTGCCTCACGGAAACATTGACCGTTTCACCGTCACCGCGGATGAAGTCGATCGACGTGACGTTGCCTACGGCTTGGGCGCCCGGAACAACCTTGAACCCTTGCGCTTCAAGGGATGTCTTGTAGTAATCCACCACGCTTTCCGGCGGAGCTTTAACCGTTCCTACGAGCGCAACCGTGGCAGGAGACACGTTTTTGTCAAAGCTGCTGGAGCGCACGGACGTCTTGGGCATCACCGGGATGAGCTGTTCCGGAAAGCCGGGGACCAAGGCGCCCACCGTGGCCGTCGCGCCCGGCACAGGTCCGGCTGATCCGGACGAGTCAGGAGCCTGAGTCGAGGATGAAGGGGATGCCGGGGAAGATGGCGCAGCCGTGGAGGAATCAGAGGAGCTCCCCGATGCGGATGGGGCCGGGCTGCTGGTGGGCGGAGTACAGGCGGAAACCGCCAGGGCGACACTCGCTGCGAGCAGGGCAAACCCTCGCGATTGAGGAGTTCCAAAGAGCTTCACAGGGGGTATCCTTCCTTGGGCTGACGGGGGACTGTGCCTCCAGTTTAGTCAGTGGCCGGGCATAGTATTGCCGTTGTGAGTCAGGAAGCATCCGGTAGCGCCCAAAGCGTGGGCAGCGAACCAGCCCGCAGCGCCCAGGATGCTCTGCGGGAACAGCGGCGAACCAGCATCCTCCACGTGGACATGGACGCCTTTTTCGTTTCCGTGGAATTGCGCAGCCGGCCAGACTTGCGGGGCAAGCCAGTAATCGTCGGCTTCCCTGCTGAACGTTCCGTTGTGTTATCGGCGTCCTACGAAGCCCGGGCCACAGGTGTGAAGTCAGCGATGCCCATGGCCATTGCCATGCGGATGTGCCCGGGCGCTGTCATCATCCACCCGCGCCACAAGCTCTACTACGAGGTTTCGGCGCAGCTCATGGAGATCTTCGCCTCCATCACGGACCTCGTGGAGCCGTTGAGCGTTGACGAGGCTTTCCTGGACGTCGGCGGTGCAATCCGCCGTCTCGGATCCCCCTTGGACATCGGCCATCTCATCCGCAAACGGGTTCGGTCTGAGCTTGGTATCACCGCTTCAGTGGGGATTGCCGGAACCAAATTTGTGGCCAAGATCGCATCCACCCGCTGCAAGCCGGACGGCATCCTCCAGATCGACGCCGAGGACACCATCCCGTACCTCCACAGCCTGCCCGTCAATGCCCTCTGGGGCGTCGGCGGCAAGACCGCCGAGGTGCTGGCACGCCTCGGCATCCGGACGGTGGCCGACGTAGCAGCAACGCCCGTGGCATCGTTGAAAAAGGTCCTTGGCGCCAGCGGAGAGCATGTGCACCGACTGTCCATGGGAATGGATCCCCGGCCAGTCACTCCTACCAGGCTGGAAAAGAGCATCGGGGCAGAAGAGACCTTCGCCACAGATTCGGCAGACGACGCCCTGGTGCAGCGGGAGCTCCTCAGGTTGTCCCATCGCACGGCAGCGCGGCTGCGAAGTTCCGGGATGCTGGCCCGAACCATAGCTTTGAAACTCCGATACGCCGACTTTTCCACCGTGACCCGTAGCCGGACGGTACATACTCCCGTTGACAGCGCCCAGCTTATTTACCAGGTTGCCGTGCAATTGCTGGAGTCCTTGGGGATACGATCCATGAGCGTCCGTCTTGTAGGCGTCCGGGCGGAGCAGTTGGAACCGGCCGGCCAGGCGTCCCTGCAGCTCAGCCTTGACCGGCGGGATGACAACTGGCGGGCCGCGGAGCAGGCCCTTGACCGCGTTGCGGAACGCTTCGGCTCCAAAACCCTGCTCCCGGCCAGGCTCCTGGATCCGGGCAAGACTCCTGACGCCCAATGACCCCCGCGAAGCCGGGCAGGTGCCCTCCGCGCGTCTTTCAGAACAGCGCCTGACAAACTATCCTAATTAGTACAGATATTTAGATCGTCTGGACAGCTGATTCCTGAGCAGTCGGTCCCAGGATGTCCGCTAACAAAGCGGAAATTTTTGGGAACGCTTTTCGTGGCCCGATCGTTTTGGAGACAGACGCACAGGCCGCGATTCGTCCAGACGCTGGCTGACTAAAGGAGGTCGCGATGCCCCTCTCGGAGCATGAACAGAAGCTGCTTGAGCAACTTGAGAAGCAGCTTCATGAGGACGATCCGAAGTTTGCCAACACCATGGGTTCGGATCCCATCCGCAGCTGGTCAACCCGGCACGTGATAATTGGTGTCCTGGGTGCCATTGCAGGCATCCTTTTACTGCTGGTCGGCGTGTCACTCCAACAGATTTTCGTTGGTGTCCTCGGCTTTGTCGTGATGGGCGCAGGTGTCTACTTTGCGACTCTTCGGGGCGCGGCGTTCGGCAAGGCCCGGAAGGGGAAAGCCGGAAAGTCAAAGTCCAAGAGTTCGTTCATGAGCAATCTTGAGGAGCGCTGGGACGAGCGTCGCCGCGACGACAATTGAGCGTGACCGCCAGCACTAGCCCGGAAACGGATCCTTCCGAGTAGCGATTCCATAATTACCTGCGCCGTAATTGGTGCATGCCCCTGAGTTGCAGGGGACACAAAAGACCCCTAACGGGTCTTTTTGCGTTTAACTGCACAGTCCTCCTGGCTGCCCAGTCCTCCTTGCTGCCCTGTCCTCCTAACTGGCAGTCCTCCACTTTCCACCCCTTCAGGATTGGCAGCCCACTGTGGAGCCGCAGCGACACCGTGCTGCGTCTGATTCCAGCGTGGCCCATTGAGGCGTGCACCCAGACCTGTCTCTGTCCTCCACTTCCCGCCACGTCCGTGGATCCGCGCCATTACGCGCCTTCAGAAACTCAAAGTGGTGGAGAAACGCCCTGTTGTGCGTTGACTGTGGGGCTTTGTGGAGTAAAGTGGAGCGCATAAGAGGGTATTGGCAGGGTTGGGTATGAACGGGCACCTTGACTGAGGGGCGGTGGGCCGGTGTTTCTTGGCACCCATTCCCCACGTCTTGATGAAAAGGGCCGGATCATACTTCCCGCGAAGTTCCGTGAGGAACTTGCCGAGGGCCTGGTTCTCACAAGGGGTCAGGAACGTTGCATTTACGTCTTCAGCCAGAAGGAATTCGAGCGCATTCACGAATCGATGCGGGAGGCACCACTGTCCTCCAAGCAGGCTCGTGATTACATTCGGGTTTTCCTGTCTGGGGCCTCTGACGAGGTACCTGACAAGCAGGGGCGCGTGACGATTCCGCCGGCGCTCCGGGCCTACGCAGGGCTTGGCCGGGAATTGGCAGTTATCGGTGCCGGTACCCGCGCGGAGATCTGGGATGCCGAGGCTTGGAATGAATACCTCGCCGAGAAGGAAGCAGCCTTCTCGGAAACCGACGATGACAATCTGCCCGGGTTCATCTAACCGGCGGAGGGGTCCTTGGCCCCGGTTCTTGGGTGGGATCTCCAGCCGCCCATCGAACTGTCTTCCTGGCTCAACTTCCCCTGAGCCAGGCCGGCGGAACGATAGGCGCGGATGGGGATCCGATCCAAGGAATTGAATGCAAGCGATTGAGGAAAGAGGAGGCAACGTGGAAGAGCAGGACGCGGCAAAGCCCACATCTGAGCGCCACGTGCCCGTCCTGAAGGACCGCTGCATCAACTTGCTCGCCCCCGGCTTCGAAGCAGCACGCACCCGTGGCGAGACGCCGATCGTTATCGATGCGACGCTGGGCATGGGCGGCCACTCCGAGGCCATGCTGCAACGCTTCCCTGATCTGCACCTCGTGGGTATCGACCGCGATGAGGAAGCGTTGGCGTTGGCCGGCGCGCGGCTGGAACCATTCTCGGATCGCACGGATTTGGTTCACGCGGTCTATGACGAAATCGAGGACGTCCTGGCGGATTTGGGTATCCCTGAAGTCCACGGCATCCTCATGGACCTGGGTGTATCGTCCTTGCAGTTGGACGAACGGGAGCGTGGCTTCGCCTACTCCTACGATGCTCCGCTGGACATGCGCATGGATACCAGCCGGGGGCAAACCGCGGCAGATGTCGTCAACAACTACAGCGAAGAAGACCTGGTCCGCATCATCCGCAAGTGGGGCGAAGAGAAGTTCGCCGGGCGGATTGCGAACAGGATCGTCACTGCCCGGGCTGAGAAGCCCTTCGCCACCACCGGAGAACTCGTTGAGCAAATCCGGGGCGTGGTACCTGCTGCCGCGGCCAAGAGCGGTGGCCACCCGGCCAAACGGACCTTCCAGGCGCTGCGTATCGAGGTCAACGAAGAGCTCGACGTCCTGGAACGGGCTGTTCCAGCCGCCGTCGCAGCGACGGCCATGGGCGGGCGGATTGTCGTGATGTCCTACCACTCCCTGGAGGACAAGATCGTAAAGTCCGTCTTCCAGGCAGGATCCAAGTCCTCAGCACCGCTCGGATTCCCCGTTGAACTCGAAGAACACAAGCCCGAACTGAAAACGCTGACCAAAGGCACGGAAGTGCCTACGGCCGCAGAAATTGCCGAGAACCCCCGCGCGGCGTCTGCCCGACTCAGGGCCGTGGAGCGCATCAAGCCAAGGAGAGTCGCATGAGCACCGCCGCAGCGAAGACACTGCCCTCCTCCGTGGTAGGCAACACGGCCAGGGCACTCCCGGCTCCAGCAGGCCGGCCCGACGTCGGCCGAAAGGCGCGCACGCCGCTTTCGCTTGTGCGCAGCGTCCCCGGGAAGCGGCGCACTCCCTTTGTTGTCCTGTGCTTCGTGGTGATGGCGGCCGCCCTGCTGACGGTGCTCGTCCTTAACATCTCTGTATCCACAGCCCAGTACCGGTTGGTGCAGCTGAAATCAGAAGCAGCCACGCTGAACAAGGAAAACCAGGACCTGACACAGAAGAAGCAGAACTTCGAGGCTCCCCAGAATCTGGCTGCAAAGGCTGCAGAATTGGGAATGGTACAGTCCACCGTCAAGGGTCAGATCGATTTGAGCACCATGACGGTCACCGGAAAGGCAACCCCGGCTGTCAAGGGAGACACCCCCGCGGCCGTGATCGCCCCTCCGGCCGTTGCCGGCCAGCTTGATGTGGTTCCCTCGGTGACTACCAAGGATCCGTTGGAGAACCTCAAGCCGGCAACACCGAAAACGCCCGAGGCCAAACCCGCTGCACCTGCTGCCAAGCCGGCAACTCCGGCAGCCGCGCCCGCGGAGCTTCACGGGGGATCCGTTCCGGCGCCCCAGCAGAAGGCACCAGGGCACTAGCCCGCAAGATCACCGAAGCAAGGCCAGCAGCAAGGAATCAACGTGGCGCAAAACCCCGGCAAATCAAAAAAGACCAAGGTGCCGGCGGCAAGGAAGCGGCTCCGTGTTGGTCTTGGCATCATGCTGACCCTGCTGTTGGTGGTGGGCGGAAAACTCTTCATGGTGCAAGGCCTTGATGTCGGTGGCATGGCCGAGGCCGCCCTTGCGAACCGCCTCACGCCGCAGGTACTGCCGGCCGAACGCGGCAGGATCCTGGACGCCAACGGTACTGTCCTCGCCAGCAGCGTCATCCGCTACAACATTGTTGTGGATCAGGTCCTGAATACTGCTACAGCTGAGTTCAAACGGTACAACGAGAAGACTGAAGAAATAGAGACGATCTCCCGGGACCAGGGGATCTCCGAACTGGCTTCGCTCCTCGGGGCTGACCCTGCCAAGGTCAGGGAGTCGCTCACTGGCGACAAGAAGTACTCTACGGTGGCCAAGGACGTGAAGCCGGAGCTTGAAGACCGCATCTCCAAGCTGCACATTCCGGGTGTGGCCGCCGAAGGCGTCAGTAAGCGTGTCTATCCGAACGGCAGCGTTGCAGGCGGCGTGGTGGGTTTCCTCCAGGATGGCACCACAGGCCAGGCAGGCATCGAGCAAACCCAGGACCAAGTGCTCCGCGGTACCGAGGGCAAGCGTGTTTTCGAGATTGGCGCGGATGGCCTCAGGATTCCCGTGGCCACCGATGAGCTCACGCCAGCTGTCGATGGAAGCGACGTCAAGCTGACCCTCAATACAGACATCCAGTACTTCGCACAGCAGGCCATCCAAAGCCAGGTCAACAAGATGAACGCCGAGTGGGGTTCGATCATTGTGATCGACACCAAGACGGGCAACCTCATCGCCTTGGCCGACACGAACGCCCCGGACCCCAACGACCCCGGGAAAGTTGATGCCAAGGACCGCGGTGTACGTTCCGTGACGGCTGCCTACGAGCCTGGATCCGTGGAGAAGATGATCACTGCCTCTGCCGTGATCGAGGAGGGGAAGTCCTTTCCGCTGGATCATTTCACCATCCCGCCGTCGTATACCATCGACGGTCAGACGTTCACTGATGCGTTCGAGCACGGCACCGAAGAACGCACGCTGGCCGGAATCCTGGGCTGGTCCATGAACACCGGCACCGTGATGGCGGGAAGCAGGCTGACCAAAGAGCAGCGCTACGAATGGCTGAAGAAGTTCGGCGTCGGCGAACAAACGGACATTGGCCTTCCAGCGGAAGCGACGGGTATCCTCGCCAAGCCTGATCAGTGGGATGAACGCCAGCAGTACACGGTCCTGTTTGGTCAGGGAGTTTCGCAGTCGACGCTGCAAACCGTCCGGGCCTTCCAGACGATTGCCAACGACGGCGTGATGGTGCAGCCAAGGCTCATCGATAGTTACATCACGCCTGAGGGTGAAGAGCAAAAGGTGCCTGCCAAGGAGTCCCGGCAGGTGGTGTCCAAGGAGACAG
This sequence comes from Paenarthrobacter sp. RAF54_2, assembly GCF_052113945.1. Classification (NCBI taxonomy): domain Bacteria; kingdom Bacillati; phylum Actinomycetota; class Actinomycetes; order Micrococcales; family Micrococcaceae; genus Paenarthrobacter; species Paenarthrobacter sp. RAF54_2. The sequence goes on along the minus strand of NZ_JBFRDV010000017.1, from coordinate 38,662 downwards.
CTCAACAAATGAAGGACATCCTGGAAAGCGCAGTGACCGAAGGCCAGATCAAGGACGCGGCCATTGACGGGTACCGGGTGGGAGCAAAGACAGGTACGTCACAGGCGCCCCGGGAAGATGGTCTCGCCGGTTTTGACGGGTATACGGCGTCGATGGTCGGGATGGCGCCCATGGATGACCCGCGCTTCATCGTGGAGGTAGTCCTGCAGCGTCCCAGGGGAAATATCTACGGCATCACCAATGGTCCCGTGTTCCGTTCGGTCATGTCCCAGGTCCTCAGGACCTACAATGTGGCGCCATCCACCGGCACCCCCGCGCGCCTGCCGCAGTTCGTCAAGTAAGCTTCTTGGGCGTCTGTTTCGGCCAAAGAATTTGATCCATCACTATCGGCTGGGCGCCGCTGGCCCCAAGCCGGTCGTTCCACCGAGCATCAACGGAGAACCACGTGTCAGAGCACAATGAGGCCGCTTTCCATGCCGAGACGCCCGAGACCGGCACCTCCGGCTTTCGTCCGGCGTCTGTGGCTGCAGTGCCTTTGTCGACCCTTGCGGAAGCCCTTGGTGTCCCGGTCCCGGCGGATGGCGACAACAAGGGAGTTACGGGGATCTCGCTGAACTCCCGGGCCATTGAACCGGGTGACCTTTACATGGCCCTGCCCGGCGCTTCGCGCCATGGAGCCGACTTTGTCCCACAGGCGGTCGAGGCCGGCGCCGTCGCAGTAGTCACTGATGACGCCGGGGCACGGCAGCTCGCCCTGGCAGGCGAGCAGCCCGTACCTGTCCTCATCGTCGACGAGCCGCGCGCCGTCGTCGGGCGTTTGGCGGCCCTGATCTACCGCAGCCAGCCGGACGACGGCGGGTTCCCGACGCTGTTTGGAGTGACCGGGACCAACGGTAAAACGACTACAACATACTTCATCAACTCCTTGCTCCGTGCCCTGGGTAAAACCCCGGGACTCATCGGAACAATCGAGATCCTGGCCGGGGGAGATCCTATTCCGAGCCTGTTGACCACGCCGGAATCCACCGACGTCCATGCACTGCTCGCCTTGATGCGGGAACGCGGGCTGGAGGCGGCCTCCATGGAGGTGTCCTCCCACGCCGTTGCTTATCACCGCGTCGATGGCGTGATGTTCGACGTCGCCGGCTTCACGAACCTCACCCAGGACCACTTGGACCTGCACGGCAGCATGGAAGAGTACTTCCGCACCAAGGCCGAGCTGTTCACTGCCGGACGGGCACGCCAGGCTGTGGTGATGGTCGATGACGAGTGGGGGCGCAACCTGGCGCGAACAGCGGACATTCCGGTCACCACACTTACTGCCACGACAGGTGGCAGCCCTGCCGATTGGTCCGTTGCCTCAACAACCTCCCGTGGACTCGGCACCGATTTTGAACTGCGGCATGCAGACGGCCGTGTCCTGCGTGTACACACTGGCTTACCGGGTGACTTCAACGTGGCGAACGCGGCCCTTGCCACGATCATGGTGCTGTCATCAGGCATGGATGCTGAGACCCTCCAAGGCGCACTGGACGCCCACGATCCCTTCACCGTGGCCGTTCCTGGACGAATGCAGCTCATCTCCACCGCGCCGGCGGCCGTGGTTGATTTTGCCCACAATCCCGATGCCCTGGCCCGCGCACTCCAGGCTGTGCGGTCACGTGAGGAAGGCTCCCGGGTCATCGTGGTGTTCGGGGCCACCGGGCAGCGGGACCAAAGCAAGCGTCCGACCATGGGCGCCATCGCGGCACGCTTGGCGGATATTGTCATTGTCAGTGACGACGACCCCCATGACGAGGATGCTGCGGCTATCCGGTCAGAGGTCCTCGCAGGTGCCCATGCCGCTCGTGAATCAGGGAACCTGACCAGTGAAATCATCGAATCATCACCCCGGGATGCCGCCATCCGACTCGCCGTGGAGCTGGCCACTCCGAAGGACACCATCCTGATCGCTGGTCGTGGCCACGAGGTATGGCAGGAGGTCAAGGGCGTCAACCTGGCTCTCGACGACAGAGTGGAACTGCGGACCGCCTTGACATCCAGGGGATTCAACGTTTCAACGGACCAGCGGATAGAGTCCTAAACCGAGATGATTGCACTTACTGCGGCGGATATCGCCCACATCACCCATGGCCGTTTGACCGGAGACGGGGACATCGCGCCCACTTCTGTCGTCACTGATTCCCGGGAAGCTACACCTGGTTCGCTCTATGTGGCGAAGCCGGGCGAGCACGCAGATGGTCATGACTTCGTTGACGCTGCCTTCGAGCGGGGTGCCGTCCTGGTGTTGGCCGAACGCGAGGTCACTGACGTTGACGGTAAGCCGTATCCCGCCGTCGTTGTTGATGACGCCGTGCTCGCCATGGGAGCGCTTGCTGCCGAAGCAGTCCGCCGCATCCGCTCTGCCCGGGAACAGCGCGGCGAGCAATTTACAGTGATCGGTATTACTGGCTCGGCCGGCAAGACCACCACCAAGGACTTACTCGCCGGCGTGTTGTCCCAAGCCGGGCCCACAGTTGCTCCCCGGGGCTCATACAACGGTGAGGTCGGCGTGCCCCTGACCGTGTTTGCCGCCGATACGGACACCCGCTTCCTCGTCATTGAGATGGGAGCCACCGGCATCGGGCATATCAAGTACCTCGCTGGGATGGTGCAGCCCGATATTGGTGTGGTGCTGGTGGTCGGCACCGCCCACGCCGGGGAATTCGGCGGTGTCGAAAACATCGCTACGGCCAAGGGCGAACTTGTAGAAGGGCTTAGTGAGCACGGCACAGCCGTCCTGAACCTGGACGATGGCCGCGTTGCTGCCATGAAGACCCGCACCACGGCCAAAGTCCTCGGCTTCAGTGCCTCTCCAGCGACGAACGAAGACGTGGAAGCGCGCAACATTGTGGTCAACGCCGAAGGCCACCCCGAGTTTGAACTTGTACTGCCCGACGGCGGCCCTTCCGTTCATGTCCGAAGCCGTCTGATCGGCGGCCATCACGTGACGAACCTACTGGCGGCTGCTGCTGCGGCATTTGCCGCGGGCATCCCTGCGGCAGACATTGCCTCCTCGCTTAGTTCCCAGTCCGCTGCCAGCCGCTGGCGCATGGAACGAACCGAGCGCCCTGACGGTGTCACCATCATCAACGACGCGTACAACGCCAATCCTGAGTCGATGCGGGCTGCGCTGCGCACGCTCGCTGATCTTGGCCAAGGCAGGCGCACATGGGCCGTCCTTGGGGCCATGCTTGAGCTCGGCGAGGATTCCATCCGGGAGCACACCGCAGTGGGAACACAGGTGGTGCGCTTGAACATCTCCAGGCTCGTGGTGGTGGGACGCGAAGCGCGGGCCCTTTACATATCGGCCATCCAGGAAGGTTCGTGGGGGGACGAATGTTCGTTCACGGAGACTGCCGAAGAAGCCTACGAACTCCTGCAAAGGGAGCTGCAACCCGGAGACCTGGTCTTGTTCAAGTCCTCCAATGGCGTGGGGCTGAGGCATTTGGGCGATCGGATAGCATTACCCCCACGGGCCGAGTCCACCGGGGAAAGCGCGGCTGAAGATGCCGCAAGCGAAGGGAACGAGCTGCTGTGATTGCACTTTTGATCGGCGCCGGCGTCGCCCTCCTAGCGGCCCTGATAGGGACGCCCCTGTTCATCAGATTCCTGGTGGCCAAGAGCTATGGGCAGTTCATCCGCGATGACGGTCCCACCTCGCACCACACCAAGCGAGGCACGCCTACCATGGGCGGGACCGTGGTTGTTGCCGCGGTTCTGATCAGCTACTTCGTGACCCACTTGATCATGTGGATGATGAATCCACGGTCCGCGGGACCCTCCGCGTCCGGGCTGCTGCTGCTGTTCCTCATGGTGGGAATGGGCTTCGTTGGCTTCCTGGATGACTACATCAAGATTTCCAACAAGCGCAGTTTGGGCCTGAACGCCCGTGCCAAGCTGATCCTGCAGGCCGCCGTCGGCATCATTTTTGCCGTTCTGGTTTTGCAGTTTCCGAACGAGGACGGACTTCGTCCGGCTTCCACGCAAATTTCCCTCGTCCGCGACATCCCCTGGCTGGATCTCGCCTTTGGTGGGACCATCCTGGGCGCAATTCTCTTTGTCGTTTGGTCCAACCTCATCATCACCGCAGCAACCAACGGCGTGAACCTGACAGACGGCCTGGATGGGCTCGCGTCGGGAGCATCCATCATGGTGTTCGGCGCCTACACCATCATGGGGATCTGGCAGAACAACCAGGCCTGCGGTTCGCCGCGTGAGGCCGGCAGCGGTTGTTATCAGGTGCGCGACCCCATGGACCTGGCGCTCCTCGCGGCCATCCTGAGCGCTGCTTTGGTGGGCTTCCTCTGGTGGAATACATCACCGGCCAAGATCTTCATGGGTGACACCGGTTCCCTGGCAATCGGAGGCGCCGTTGCCGCTTTCGCGATCCTGTCCCGCACAGAACTTTTGCTGGCCTTCATCGGTGGCTTGTTCGTCCTGATCACCCTTTCCGTCATTATCCAGGTGGGTTTCTTCAAGCTGTCAGGTGGCAAACGCGTCTTCAAGATGGCCCCATTGCAACATCACTTCGAACTGAAGGGGTGGGCAGAGGTCACGGTTGTTGTCCGCTTCTGGATCCTTGCCGGGCTCTTCGTGGCCGCCGGCCTTGGAATCTTCTACGCTGAATGGGTGGTGCTGCTGTGAATGCAAACCAGGAGAGCGCGCCGTCGGCCAACGACCGCCTTAAGGATCTCACCAGTTGGGATGCCGGCTGGAGTGGCTTGCGTGTAGTGGTGACGGGAATCGGCGTGTCCGGTTTTGCCGCCGCAGATACCCTCATCGAACTTGGTGCAAGAGTTGTGGTGGTGGATGCCTCCACCACGGCGAAAGCAAAGGCGCAGGCCGACACCCTGAAAATCGTGGGGGCGGTGGATGTACTGCTGGGCGAAGAGGCCGTGAAGGTCCTTCCCCTCATTGACGGCAACAAGCCGGAGCTCATTGTGACCTCGCCGGGGTGGCGCCCGGACCAAGCCCTGCTGGCCGCCGCCGCACGCAAGCACATTCCGGTGTGGGGCGACGTCGAATTAGCGTGGCGCGTCCGCGAACGGGCGGGCCGGAAGACCGCTGATTGGCTCACCATCACCGGCACCAACGGTAAGACCACCACGGTAGGGATGACCGAGTCCATGCTGCAGGCCGCCGGACTCAAAGCCATTGCCGTGGGGAACGTGGGCACGCCCATCCTTGACGCTCTCAGGGACCCGGTGGAGTACGACGCTTTTGCGGTGGAACTCTCAAGCTTCCAGTTGCATTGGAGCCATTCGTTGTCCCCGGTGGCCAGCGTATGCCTGAACGTGGCCGAAGACCACGTGGACTGGCATGGCTCCTACGCCTCTTACCTTGCCGATAAAGCCAAGGTCTACGAGAACACGCAGAAGGCGGCCATCTACAACGCCGACCAAATTGAAACCGAACGCATGGTGGAGAACGCTGACGTCGTGGAAGGTTGCCGTGCGGTCGGATTCACCACGAACACCCCCGGCATCAGCATGCTGGGTGTGGTGAATGGATTGTTGGTTGACCGCGCGTTCATCGAAGAGCGGAAAAACTCAGCCGCCGAACTCGCGTCCATCTCCGATCTTGGGCCAGTGGCACCACGCCACATGGTGGCCAACGCCTTGGCCGCCGCGGCCCTCGTGCGTGCTTACGGGGTTGAGCCTGCCGCCGTCAAGCAGGGCTTGGTCAACTATCTGCCTGGCGAGCATCGTATCCAGCTCGTGGCCAAACACGACGACGTCCTGTGGATCAATGATTCAAAGGCCACCAACCCCCACGCCGCCTCGGCCGCGCTTTCAGCTTTCCACAACGTGGTATGGATCGCAGGGGGCCTCTCCAAGGGCGTCAATTACGATGACCTCGTCAAGGAGCACGCCCCCCGCTTGAAGTCCGTGGTGCTCATCGGCACTGACACGGAGGCCTTGGAAGCGTCCCTCCAGCGACACGCACCGGATGTCCCCGTGATAGCCCAGCCCAAGGGCGACACTGAAAGTGTGCAGACCGCAGACGGTAACGCCTCCTCGCCGATTTTTGGTGAGACCATCATGGCCCAGGCTGTGAGGGCAGCGGCCAGCGTGGCGGAACCAGGTGACACCGTGCTCATGGCTCCGGCGGCTGCATCCATGGATCAGTTCTCTTCCTACGCTCACCGTGGCGACGCTTTCGTCCAGGCAGTACGCGAGCTCGTGGAAGGGCAGGCAAAGACCACCGAGGAGTAACAATGGTCAGCACGCCCACCCGCAGCCGCGGCAAGGTTTCCGGGAACGTCGGAGCCGAGGCTCCGTCGGCTGCCCGCAAGAAGCCCGTCCGGCTCCGGGGCCATGTTCGCTCCTTCTGGGAAGGCCTGGAGGGCAAGAGCAAAGCGCCCAACAGCTCCACGTACTACCTCATTCTTGGATGCGCCCTGGCCCTCACGGCCATCGGTGTCATGATGGTGCTCTCTGCTTCCAGTGTGGAAGCGATCTCCGAAGGCAAGTCCCCGTACGCAGACGCGTTGAAGCAGGCGATGTTTGGCGTCGTTGGACTTGTGGCGATGTACCTGATCTCCCGGACCAACGTCAGCTGGATGAAGAGGCTGTCCTGGTGGGGACTCGGTGCCGTTGTGGTCCTGCTGATACTTGTCCAGGTTTTCGGCCGCAGCACACTGGGCAACCAGAACTGGATCGACATCGGCGGGATCAGCATCCAGCCCTCGGAAATTTCGAAGCTGGTGCTTTGTGTTTGGATAGCGGCGGTCCTGGCACGCAAGGAGAAGTACCTGCATCGCTGGATGCACGTGATCATCCCGGTGGTCCCCGGTGCTGCCCTGGTCCTTGGGCTGATCCTCGTGGGCAATGACCTGGGCACGGCGATCGTTGTCATGGCCATTGTGGCTGCGGGGTTGTACTTTGCCGGGGTTCCCACCAAGATGCTGGCCATTGCGGGCGTCGCGGGAGCCATTGGCGCTACGGCCATGACAATCATCAGTCCCAACCGGATCTGCCGGGTGACAGCCTGGTTGGGCATGGCAGGGGATTCCTGCACCGCAGATTCCGACTTCACCTACCAGTCCACCAACGGCATGTATGGATTGGCGCAGGGCAGTTGGACCGGACTTGGGTTGGGGCAGAGCAGGCAAAAATACAACTGGCTTCCCGAGGCCCACAATGACTTCATCTTTGCCATCATCGGCGAGGAACTGGGACTGGTGGGCACCCTTGTGGTCCTGGTGTTGTTCGCCATCCTTGGCATCGCCATTTTCCGTGTCGTTGTCCGGCAGACGGATCCGTTCCAGCGCACGCTCGCCGGTGGCATCATGGTGTGGCTCCTGGGACAGGCAAGCATGAACATGGCCGTGGTGACCCAGCTGCTTCCAGTGATCGGTGTCCCGCTGCCTTTCATTTCTGCAGGTGGCTCGGCCTTGGTGATGTCGCTGTGCGGCGTGGGCGTAGTGTTGTCCTTGGCCCGCGGACAGTTGCCACCACAACAGCGTCCCAGGCTCTTGCCGCGTCGTTTGTCCAAGACCGCACGAAAGCGTAAATAGCACTTCATGACTTCAGATTCCCCCCACGCGTCCAAGCCGTTGTCCGTCGTGCTTGCAGGCGGTGGTACGGCCGGCCATGTCAGTCCTTTGCTGGCCATCGCGGATGCAATCAAGGTAAAGCGTCCGGAAGCTGCCATCCTGGCTGTCGGCACGCCGTCGGGCCTGGAAACCAGGCTTGTCCCGGCGGCCGGGTACGAGCTCGCCACTATTGACCGCGTCCCTTTGCCACGAAAACCGTCCCTTGATCTCGTGAAGCTTCCGGGGCGCTTGAGGGGAGCAGTCAAGCAGGCGGAACGAATCCTGAATGACGCACAGGCCGATGTGCTGGTGGGTGTGGGCGGCTACGTGTGCACGCCCATGTATTTGGCCGCCCGCAGGCGCGGTACGCCTATCGTGATCCACGAGGCCAACATGAAGGCGGGGCTGGCGAACCGCGTGGGTGCACGGTTCAGCCGCCATGTTGCCGTGGCGTTTGCCGGTACGCGCCTTCGCGGCGCCCGCCACGTGGGAATGCCCATGCGCCGCGCCATCTCAGGACTGGACCGCACCAAGGCCGCGCCTGCTGCCAAGGCTTCGCTGGGCCTCAATTCGGACCGTCCTGCCTTGATCGTGACTGGCGGGTCCTCCGGAGCACTGAGCATCAACCGTGCTGTGGCTGCTGCGTTGCCCGCGCTGGCAGCTGCCGGGATCCAGACACTGCACATCACCGGTACTGGCAAAGCTGTTCTGGATAACGACGGCGGACTCCTCGCCGCTGATGGCTACCGGCAGGTGGAGTACGTGGATGGAATGGAGAATGTCTACGCTGCTGCAGACATCCTGCTCGCCCGTGCCGGGGCCGCAACCGTCAGCGAAGTGGCAGCAGTAGGGGTTCCAGCGGTGTTCGTGCCCTTGCCGATCGGCAACGGTGAGCAAGCCCTTAATGCCGCTGCCTTGGTGGAGGCCGGCGGAGCGCTGATGGTCCAGGACAAAGAATTCACCCCGGAATGGCTCAAAGAAGAACTCATTCCACTCGTATCGGACCGCGGCAGGCTGGACGACATGGCCCGCAGGTCCGAGGCCCTTGGCATCAGAAACGCCGATCAGCGCATGGCTGATCTTGTCTTGGAAGCGGTATCCGCATGACGCACGCGATTGCACCACTCGAGTCCCTTGGACGGGTACATTTCATCGGCATCGGCGGCGTGGGAATGTCAGCCATCGCCCGGATCATGGTGGCCCGGGGTGTTCCCGTGAGTGGTACGGACGCCAAGGACCTTCCAGTCATGCATGACCTGGCGGCAGCAGGTGCCCGTATTGCCGTGGGATACGACTCCGCCAATTTGGGTGACGCCCAAACTGTTGTTGCCGGCTCCGCAATCCGTGCTGACAATCCTGAGTTGTCTGCGGCGCGTCAGGCCGGTTTGCCCGTGCTGCATCGTTCCGAGGCATTGGCTGCGACCATGGACGGCCACAGGGTGGTCACCATCGCCGGTACGCATGGCAAGTCCACCACCACGTCCATGGTCGCGGTCCTGCTCAAGGAAGCAGGGTTGGATCCGTCGTTCGCCATTGGCGCGAACGTCCCGGCACTGGGAGTCAACGCGGCTCATGGTTCCTCGGATATTTTCGTGGCTGAAGCGGACGAGTCCGATGGTTCGTTCCTCAACTACCGTCCTCTGATCGCCGTCGTCACCAATGTGGAAGCGGACCATCTGGACCACTACGGAACCGCTGAAGCTGTTTATGCCTCCTTTGATAACTTCGCGGCGCTCCTGCCGCCCCACGGAGTCCTTCTGGCATGTGCGGACGACGAGGGCGCCCGCGCCTTGGCGGAGCGGACAGCCGCCAAGGGAACCACTCGCGTGCTTACGTACGGGACAAGTCACAACGCCGATATCCGCCTTCACGATGGTGGCCCGGGTGATGTCTCGGTGGCGGTGGATGGAGCCGGGTACGACTTGGACCTGCAGGTCCCGGGAAGGCATAACGCGCTCAATGCGGCTGCCGCGTTCGCCGTGGCCTTGGAGCTTGGCGTAGCGCCCGGGACGGCGGCTACGGCACTTGGACACTTCACCGGTGCGTCCCGGCGCTTTGAACTCAAAGGGCAGGGGAGGGGCGTGCGTGTATACGACGACTACGCCCATCATCCAACTGAAGTGCGTGCGGCCCTTTCCGCCGCCCGCTCTGTGGCCGGCGGCAACAAAGTCCACGTTCTCTTCCAACCGCATTTGTTTTCACGGACCCGGGAATTCGCTGCGGAGTTTGCAGCGGCACTGGACGCAGCGGACACGGCGCTGGTCCTGGACATCTACCCTGCCCGTGAAGACCCCATCCCCGGCGTCACGAGTTCGTTGATTGCTGACCGGCTCTCCCAAGGACGGCTGGTCTCTGGTGACGAAGCTGTGGATGCTGTTGTGGCGTCCGCTGGCGAGGGGGACATAGTGCTGACCGTGGGAGCCGGAGATGTCACTGCTTACGGCCCGGTGATTGTGGAGGCGCTGGGTGGCTAGCACCCGTAAGCCAACCTTCAAGCCCGGGGCAGATTCCAGCCGGGAGAACAAGAGCCGTTCGGCCGGTGGTTCCCCGGACAGTGTCATCAGCGCCCAACGGTCAGTCGGGCCATCTCCAGTGACGAGTACGGTCAAGCAGAGCAGCGCGGACAACGTCATTGCTTTTCCCGAGCCAAAGGGCAAACGCAAACGCAGGCTCCTGCTGTGGACGCTCTGCATCATTACGGCTTTCGTAACGGTGCTCATAGTGGGTGCCATCTATTCGCCCGTGCTCGCGGTCCGGACCATCACTGTGGACGGCACCAAGCTAGTGACGCCTGAGACTGTGCAGAAGGCTTTGTCAGGTGTCGGGGGCAAGCCGCTGCCGCAGGTGAGCGAGCAGGAAGTCAATGAGCTCCTGAAGCCCTTGGTCCAGGTGCGTTCGGCAACTGTGGAGGCAAGGCCGCCGTCGGAATTGCTCGTGCACGTCAATGAGCGCGTACCAGTGGCCCTGTTGAAGCAAGGCGACTCGTTTGTGATGGTGGATGTAGACGGAGTCCAGTTGGGAGCCACACAGGATCAGTCTGCGGTTGCGCTGCCCCTGATCGACGCTGGTGCAGGTGCCACCAACACTGGGTTGTTTAAAGCCATTGCGGCTGTCCTGAACACTTTGCCGGCCGATGTGCTTGCGAGGATGTCCACCGCATCCGCTGCGTCGCCTGATGCCGTGGAGCTGAAACTGGTGGACGGAAAGACGGTAGTGTGGGGCAATGCCGAGGACAAGGAACTGAAGGCGAAGGCACTTGAGGCACTACTGAAGATGCCGCCGGATCCCAAAGTTCCCGTGAACGTCTACGACGTCAGCGTGCCCCGGCATCCATTCACCAAATAAAGAGCATTGAGCACGTAACCTGCGGGCCTCGGTGACCTTATTTCGCGACAATCAAGCGACACGCGCAAGCGGTCATTGCATGTGCGAAGCGGAGGAAATACCGTCGCAGTAGAGTTACTTGACATAACTATAACCTTCAACTAGAGGGTTAAGGTCCAAGGATTCAAGTTGGACTCGATCAGTTTCGCTATAGGACACAAGCAAGGGGCACGAAACGTGGCAGCACCGCAGAATTACTTGGCCGTCATCAAGGTCGTCGGCATCGGCGGCGGTGGCGTGAACGCAGTCAACCGCATGATCGAGGTCGGCCTCCGGGGCGTCGAGTTCATTGCCATCAACACTGACGCGCAAGCGCTCCTCATGAGTGATGCCGACGTCAAGCTCGACGTCGGTCGCGAGCTTACGCGCGGCCTTGGCGCCGGAGCCAACCCCGAGGTCGGCAAGCAGGCCGCCGAAGACCACGCTGACGAGATCGAAGAAGTTCTCCGCGGCGCTGACATGGTCTTCGTAACGGCTGGCGAAGGTGGTGGCACCGGTACTGGCGGAGCCCCTGTAGTCGCACGCATCGCCCGCTCCCTGGGTGCGCTGACCATTGGCGTGGTGACCCGCCCCTTCACTTTCGAAGGCCGCCGTCGCGCGGGCTCTGCCGAAGCCGGCATCGACGCCCTGCGTGATGAAGTCGACACCCTGATCGTCATCCCCAACGACCGACTCCTGTCCATCAGCGATCGCAACGTCTCCGTCCTGGACGCTTTCCGCTCAGCTGACCAGGTACTGCTTTCCGGCGTCCAGGGCATTACGGACCTCATCACCACCCCGGGCCTCATCAACCTCGACTTCGCCGACGTCAAATCCGTCATGCAGGGTGCGGGCTCCGCGCTCATGGGTATCGGATCCGCCCGTGGCGAAGACCGCGCAGTGAAGGCTGCCGAGTTGGCCATCGCCTCGCCACTCCTGGAAGCCTCCATCGACGGCGCGCATGGCGTGCTGCTGTCCATCCAGGGTGGTTCAGACCTCGGCTTGTTCGAAATCAACGAGGCAGCCCGCCTGGTGCAGGAAGTCGCGCACCCGGAGGCAAACATCATCTTCGGCGCGGTCATCGATGACGCCCTTGGCGACGAAGCCCGCGTCACCGTCATTGCCGCTGGATTCGACGACGTCAAGGCAACCTCTCCGTCCATGGACCAGTCGCGTCCGGCGCAGAACCCCGTGCCTGCCGAGCGTCCTGCTGCGCCAAACACGGCTCCTTCCAACGCAAACGCACCGCAGCATGCAACTGCTGGCATCGGCGCGGCAGGCTTGAGCAATTGGGGCCAGCAGCGTCCGTCGGCGCTCCCGGCGGACTCCGGCTTCGACGTCGACCTTCCTGCCGTTGTCGAGCCGGACCTGTCGGGCAGCCGCTCGGATGACCTCGACGTTCCTGATTTCCTGAAGTAAGCGGGCTTCGAGAGTCAATATCCCGTGTTTTGGTGGCGCAATGAAGTACAGCCCGGCGTTTCTGTGGCCTTCACGGACACAGGCGCCGGGAACCTGGCCCTCCATGTGGGGGACAACCCCGGGGATGTGACCGAGCGTCGTGCCCGGTTGGACGATGCTGCGAACCTGGGAAACCGTAGCTTTCAGTACATGGACCAGGTTCATGGCAATGAGGTCGCCCTTATTTCGAGCTACGGTCCCGGTCCCACTGCGGATGCAATGGTTTCCATGCCTTCAGGTAGCCAGGCTGCCCAGCCATTGTCCGTCATGGTGGCTGATTGTGTTCCTGTGGTCCTTGTTGGAGATGCAGGCGATCGTGGTCCCATCATCGCTGTCGCGCACGCAGGACGTCCAGGCGTGGCCTCTTCCGTTGTCCCGGCAACCGTCAACGAGCTGCGCAGGCTCGGTGCCCTGAACATCCGCGCCTGGCTGGGGCCCTCTATTTGTGGATCCTGCTATGAGGTTCCCGAGCAGCTTCGCGAAGATGTTGCCGCGGTGGCACCCGCCGCCTGGTCGAGTACATCGTGGGGAACGCCTGCTTTGGACCTTCCTGCCGGTGTTCGCGCCCAGTTGGCTGAAGGCGACGTCACGGTTGAGTATTCAGGGGAGTGCACCCTGGAAAATGACTCCCTTTTTTCCTACCGGCGGGATTCCCGTACGGGTCGATTCGCAGGTTTGGTGTGGACTCATGACTAACCTTGGACATGACGATGCCCTGTCCGGCGATGCCCCGTCCGGCGATGCGGCTTCGGATGCACGCACCACTGAACTCGCCCGCCGGCTCGAGGCCGTTAAGACACGGATTGGAGCGGCGACGGCTGCAGCGGGACGTACGGATCGGCCCGGGCTGATCGTCGTGACCAAGTTCCATCCGGCAGCTGATGTCCGGCGACTGTCCACGCTCGGAGTCCGGGATGTCGGCGAGAACCGGGACCAGGAGGCCGCGGGGAAAAGTGCCGAGCTCGCAGACCTGGACGTCCGATGGCACTTCATTGGCCAGTTACAGAGCAAAAAAGCGAAATCCGTGGCCAAATACGCTTACTCGGTGCAGTCAGTAGATCGTCTACAGGTGATCGACGCCCTGGAAAAGGCAGTCGCCCGTGAACAGGACGTCACGGGGCGGAAAGACCTTGAGTGCTACATCCAAGTCAGTTTGGATGACGACGCCGGGGCGCACCGTGGTGGTGCCCAGCCCTCGGAGGTGGAATCCCTCGCGGCAAAGATCGCTTCCGCGCCCGGACTGAGGCTTGCTGGAGTAATGGCTGTGGCCCCGCTGGGCGCCGATCCGGAAGCGGCGTTTGAACGACTTGCGGTTGTTTCCGCAGAACTGCGGGCCAATCATCCGGCTGCTTCAGGAATATCAGCAGGCATGAGCCAGGACCTTGAAGCCGCTATCAAGTTCGGGGCGACACACCTGAGAATTGGCTCCGATATTCTCGGTTCGCGTCCGGCCGTGGGGTAGCGTCAAAGTATTGGAATGACGGGCCGGGGTTCCAATATGTCAAGTCATGGCGGCCCGCCTACTGCAGAAACGATAGGAGTGCACCATGGCTGGCGCTCTGCGCAAGACAATGATCTATCTTGGGCTCGCCGACGGCGATGAACACTACGAATCTGAGCAGGCCGTCGCGCACCACGACGAAGAACGCCCCCAGGCACAGGACCGGGAAGAGCGCCGAGCGCCTGCACCCGTCCGGGAAGTTGTCCGTGAAATGCCCACTGTTGACGCCGAAGAGGAATACCGCGCACCCGTGACACCCATTAAGCGTGCGGCGTCCAGCCGCGAAGATGCCTCGGGTTTGAGGCAGATCACCACAGTTCATCCGCGTTCTTATAATGACGCCAAAATTATTGGCGAGAGCTTCCGGGATGGCATTCCCGTGATCATGAATGTCACCGACATGGGCGAGGCAGACGCCAAGCGCCTGGTGGACTTCTCGGCCGGTTTGGTCTTTGGCCTCCACGGCAGCATCGAAAGGGTTACCAACAAGGTCTTCCTGTTGTCGCCGTCGTATGTGGAAGTCATTGGGGACGACAAGAAGGCCAGCGAAACCCAGGCCAGCTTCTTCAACCAGAGCTAAGAACGATCGCTACGAGGATGCCAGGCGGGTCAACCTGCCTGGCATCTGTGTTGCAATAGTAAGGACCGATCGGCGTTTCAAGAGCAGGGACTGATCGGCATTCCGGAACAAGTGGGAGATCTGAGCTAACTCGTGGGCATTGTTTTCGGCCTTATCTATATTGTGTTGTTGCTGTTTTTCATTGCCCTTATCATCAGGCTGATCTTCGAATGGGTTCAGATGTTCGCCCGTCAATGGCGGCCCCGCGGTGTGGCATTGGTAACAGCCCATGTTGTCTACTCCGTGACAGACCCACCACTGAGAAGGCTTCGCAGGTTGATACCGCCACTGCAAATGGGTGGAATCTCCTTGGACCTGGGCTTCCTGATCCTGATTATCGCCGTGAGCATCGCCATGGCGGTGAGCAGCGGCTTGGCGTAGCTGCGCACTGATGCTGTACCGCGGAACCGGGGGCTCGCGAGGGTTCGAAGGCCGCAAATTCTCCAATTCAACACGATGGTGTTGAATTGGAGGAACCAGATGATATTTAGGTACCGTAGTTTTGAACGGCCGGAAGGCCTACTGACTAACTAGACCAACGAGGTGACCAGATGGCTTTGACGCCAGAAGACGTTGTCAACAAGCGCTTTCAGCCGACCAAGTTCCGCGAAGGCTACGACCAGGACGAGGTAGATGACTTCCTCGACGAGATCGTGGTTGAACTGCGCCGCCTGAACCAGGAGAACGACGAACTTCGCAAGAAGCTCGGCGAAGCTGGCTCGGCTGTGCCCGCGGCAACTGCTGCGGCTCCGGTCGTCGAGAAGGTTCCGGCCCCGGTCAAGGTGGACAAGGAAGCCGAGGCCAAGGCGGAAGCCGAGGCGAAGGCTGCTGAAGCTGCCAAGAAGAAGGAAGCCGAGCAGGCCGCTGCGGCTGCCGCCGCTGCCAAGGCACCTGCTCCCAGCAACGGTGTGACGCCTACAGCTGAGTCCGCTGCAGGACTGCTGGCCATGGCGCAGCAGATGCACGACAAGCACGTTGCCGACGGTGCACAGCAGAAGGAAAAGATTATCGCTGAGGCGCAGATCGAGGCTTCCAGTCTCGTCAACGACGCCCAGGAGAAGTCCCGCAAGATCCTTGGCGCCCTTGAGCAGCAGCGTTCGGTCCTGGAACGCAAGGTTGAGCAGCTCCGTGGCTTCGAACGCGACTACCGCTCGCGCCTGAAGGCCTACATCGAGGGCCAACTGCGCGACCTCGACGCCCGTGGTTCCGTCGCTGCCCCTGAGGTCGGCGAAGCAACCGCAGACGTTTAGCAAGTATTCTAAAAGCCGGTGGCTGAGGTCTCCTCTGCCACCGGCTTTTGCTGTTAACACCCTGGTAGCAGCCCACAACGCTCCACGAACGAAAGCACTATGACCGACGACCTCACCGACGACGCATCGCGGCCGGCACTTCCCGTCCGACGCAAATGGCGTCCTGCAATGATCTGGCTCTTTGCGGGTTTTGCAGTTTTTGCCTACGCCTTTGACCAGCTCACCAAGCTTTGGGTGACCAGCACCATGACAGAAGGTGAGCGTATTCCAGTGCTGCCACCGTTGCTGCACTGGTACTACATCCGCAATTCCGGGGCTGCCTTTTCCATTGGTGAGAATGTCACATGGGTCTTCACGATCGTCATGGCCGGGGTTTCCGTTGCCATTCTTTTGCAGTTGCGGCGGCTCGGCTCCGCCTGGTGGGCATTGTCGCTTGGGCTGCTGCTCGGTGGCGCATTGGGCAATCTGACGGATCGATTGTTCCGTGAACCGTCCTTTGCCATGGGTCATGTGGTGGATTTTATCCAGGTACCGAACTTTGCCATCTTCAACATCGCCGACTCAGCCGTGGTGTCCGGTGTTGTGATCATTTGCCTGCTGACCCTGCGCGGGGTGGGCATGGACGGCACCCGGCAAGTGGCAGCACCAAAAACAGCCAAGCCAGCCAAGCCAGCTGGGGGCTCCAATGAGGAGAGCGTCGGTGAGTGAGTCGCTTGTGGTGCCTGAGGACCTTGCAGGAGCGCGGGCTGACGCTGGACTTGCACGTTTGCTGGACATTTCCCGTTCTGCTGCGGCACTGCTGATTGCCGAAGGCAACGTCACCAGTGGCGGTGCGGCTCTCGGCAAATCGGCAAAGCTTGTTGCGGGCGCGGTGTTGGACGTCACGGTTCCCGAGCGGCCGGATCCCCTGGAAGTCGTGGAGGAAGTTGTGGAAGGCTTGAAGATCCTGTTGGATGACGAGGAATTCGTCGTCATCGACAAGCCAGTGGGAGTAGCGGCGCATCCGTCGCCGGGCTGGGTGGGACCCACGGTGGTCGGCGGCCTGGCTGGAGCCGGGTACCGGATTTCGACGTCGGGAGCACCCGAGCGTGCGGGCATTGTCCACAGGCTCGACGTCGGCACTTCCGGCGTGATGGTTGTGGCTAAGACGGAGCATGCTTACACGGTCCTCAAAAGGGCTTTCAAGGAGCGGACGGTGGACAAGGTCTACCACGCGGTTGTCCAAGGACTTCCGGATCCACTTGAGGGCACTATTGATGCCCCGATCGGCCGCCACCCTGGCCACGACTGGCGCTTTGCAGTTATAGAAGACGGCCGGCCCTCGGTGACCCACTACGAGGTTCTGGAAGCCTTTGGTAAAGCTACGTTGGTGGAGGTGCACCTGGAAACGGGCCGGACGCACCAGATCAGGGTCCACTTCTCTGCTTTGCGGCACCCTTGCGCCGGCGATCTCACCTACGGTGCTGATCCCCGTCTCGCAGCAAACTTGGGACTCACCCGACAGTGGCTTCATGCACGGCAACTGGGCTTCACGCACCCGCGGACCGGCGAGTGGGTGGAAGTCACCAGCGACTACCCAGCGGACCTTCAATACGCCTTGGACCTGCTGGCCACGGGCTCAGCCTAGGCAATCCTTCCGGGCCGGCCCGGTCCAAGGTTCCCTATTTTGTCGGAGGCGGGACGGTAGACTGTCGTGGTGACTTCCAGCAATGATTCGTTCGTCCACCTGCACACCCACACCGAATACTCCATGCTGGATGGAGCGGCCCGCCTGGGTGAGCTGTTCGATGAAACCGAACGCCTGGGCATGCCGGCCCTGGCTACCACTGACCATGGCTACCTCTTTGGTGCGTTCGACTTCTGGCGCAAGGCCACGGACAAGGGCATCAAGCCGATCATCGGCGTCGAGGCCTATGTGACCCCGGGTACTGCCCGCGGGGATAAGGAGCGCGTTCGCTGGGGCGACGAAAGCCAGCGTAAGGACGATGTCTCTGGTGGTGGCTCGTATACCCACATGACGCTCCTGAGTTACAACAACGTCGGCATGAGGAACCTGTTCAGGGCCTCGTCCATCGCATCGCTGGATTCTGTCTTTGGTAAGTGGCCGCGGCTGGACCGGGAATTGCTCAATACGTACTCCGAAGGGCTCATTGCGACTACCGGTTGCCCTTCCGGGGAAGTCCAGACCAAGCTGCGGCTCGGCCTTTACCGCGAGGCTGTCGAAGCCGCCGCAGAGTTCCGCGACATTTTTGGGGCGGAAAACTACTTCTGCGAACTGATGGACCACGGGCTGGACATTGAACGGCGCGTTACCGGGGATCTCCTGCGCCTTGCCACGGAGCTCAACCTCCCGCTGGTGGCCACCAATGACCTCCACTACACGCATGAACACGATGCCAAGGCCCACGAAGCGTTGTTGGCCATCCAGTCCGGCTCCACGCTCCTGGAACCGACGTACGACAACGGCGGCTCCCGCTTCGCCTTCTCGGGCAGTGGCTACTACCTGAAATCTCCGCAGGAAATGCGGGAGCTGTTCCGCGATCACCCGGAGGCCTGCGATAACACGCTGCTCATCGCCGAGCGCTGCGAGGTTTCGTTCAACACGGGCGCCAACTACATGCCGCGCTTCCCTTGTCCTCCCGGGGAAGACGAGACCTCCTGGCTGGTCAAGGAAGTAGACACCGGCCTTAAGTACCGCTATCCCCAAGGCATTCCGGACAATGTCCGCAAGCAGGCTGACTACGAACTCGGGGTCATTACCTCCATGGGCTTCCCCGGGTACTTCCTGGTGGTCGCCGACTTCATCAACTGGGCCAAGAACAACGGGATCCGTGTTGGTCCGGGGCGTGGTTCCGGTGCAGGTTCCATGGTGGCCTACGCCATGCGTATTACTGACCTTGATCCGCTCCAGCACGGCCTGATCTTCGAGCGCTTCCTCAACCCGGATCGCGTTTCCATGCCCGACTTCGACGTCGACTTCGATGATCGCCGTCGCTCCGAGGTGATCGACTACGTCACCAAGAAGTACGGCGACGAGCGCGTGGCGATGATCGTCACCTATGGAACCATCAAGACCAAGCAGGCGCTCAAGGACTCCTCCCGTGTGCTTGGCTACCCGTTCAGTATGGGCGAGCAGCTGACCAAGGCACTCCCGCCGGCGGTCATGGCCAAGGACATTCCCTTGGCGGACATCCAGAACCCGGAATCCAAGCGCTACAGCGAAGCGGGAGATTTCCGCCAGCTGATCGCCACCGATCCCGAGGCCGCCAAAGTCTTCGAGACCGCGCTGGGTATTGAGGGACTGAAGCGCCAGTGGGGTGTTCACGCGGCGGGCGTCATCATGTCCTCGGATCCCATCATCGACGTCATTCCTGTCATGCGCCGTTTCCAGGACGGCCAGGTCATCACCCAGTTCGATTATCCGACGTCCGAAGGCCTCGGCCTGATCAAGATGGACTTCCTGGGCCTCCGAAACCTGACGATCATTTCGGATGCCCTGGAAAACATCAAGATGAACCGCGGCGTTGACCTGGACCTGGAAAACCTGGAACTCGACGATGCTGCATCGTATGAGCTCCTGGCGCGCGGTGACACCTTGGGTGTGTTCCAGCTCGATGGTGGACCCATGCGGTCCCTCCTCAAGCTCATGAAGCCTGACAACTTTGAAGATATCTCCGCAGTTCTCGCGTTGTACCGGCCTGGACCCATGGGCGCCAACGCCCACACCGACTACGCCCTGCGCAAAAACGGGATCCAGAAAGTAATTCCCATCCACCCGGAGTTGGAAGAGCCGCTCAAGGAAATCCTGGGTGGGACCTTCGGCCTGATTGTGTACCAGGAACAGGTTATGGCCGTGGCGCAGAAGCTTGCCGGCTACTCGCTGGGCCAAGCCGACATCCTGCGCCGTGCCATGGGCAAGAAGAAGAAATCGGAGCTGGACAAGCAGTTCGCCGGCTTCTCTCAAGGCATGCAGGACAACGGCTACTCCATGGCCGCCGTCAAAACGCTCTGGGACATTCTGCTTCCGTTCTCCGACTACGCCTTCAATAAAGCGCACTCGGCCGCTTACGGGGTCATTTCTTACTGGACTGCCTACTTGAAGGCACACTACGCGCCCGAGTACATGGCTGCCCTGCTCACGTCCGTTGGTGATGACAAGGACAAGTCCGCTATCTACCTCAACGAGTGCCGCCGGATGGGCATCACCGTTCTTCCGCCGGATGTCAATGAATCCTCGTTGAACTTCACTCCCGTGGGAACGGACATCCGCTTCGGCATGGGGGCCATCCGAAACGTCGGCGTGAACGTGGTGGAAGCCATGGTCTCTGCACGGACTACGGAAGGCAACTACACATCCTTCAAGGACTTCCTGATGAAGGTCCCCGCAGTTGTCTGCAACAAGCGCACCATCGAATCCTTGATCAAGGCTGGCGCCTTCGACTCACTGGGACACCATCGCCGTGCTTTGGCCATGATCCATGAAGAGGCCATCGACTCCGTCATCACCCTCAAGCGCAACGAGGCAATCGGCCAGTTCGATCTCTTCGCCGGTTTCGAGGACCAGGAACCTGAAGCTTCGCTGACCACGGAAATTCCGGACCTCCCCGAATGGGAGAAGAAGGACAAGCTGTCCTTCGAGCGCGACATGCTGGGTCTCTATGTTTCGGACCACCCCTTGCAGGGCTTGGAAGGCGTCCTCAGCCAGCATGCGGAGCAGTCCATTACTTCCATCATTGCCGAGGACGGACCGCACGACGGCGCGATTGTCACCATCGCGGGCATGATCACGTCGTTAAGCCGCAGGATCGCCAAGGCCAGTGGCAACGCCTACGCCCGTGCCGAGATAGAAGACCTGGGCGGCTCCATGGAGGTCATGTTCTTCGGTCAGGTGTACGGACCCATCGCTTCCGTCCTGGCTGAAGACTTGATCGTGGTGGTCAAGGGGCGCCTGCAGCGCAGGGATGATGGAGCCGTGACGCTGAACTGCATGGAACTCTCGGTGCCGGACCTCAGTGAGAGCGTGAACGGACCGGTGGTGATCACCATTCCAACGTTCAAGGCCACCGAGGCAGTGGTTACCGACCTTCGGGATGTGTTGCGGACGCATCGGGGCAACTCCGAGGTGCGGCTTAAGCTCATGGGGGACACCAAAGTGGAGGTCATGGGGCTTCCCGTGCACATGAGGGTCAACCCCAGCCCATCGCTCTTCGGCGACCTGAAGGTGCTGTTGGGTCCGGCCTGCCTGGATAATTAGTCCAGAAGGCTAGATTTCGTAGTCCAACGGCCTCGGCTGGCTATAGCCGCCACCGTGATAGAGCAGGGGAGCGCCGTCGTCGCCCACCTGGCCGTCGACGACCTCCACGACCACCACAGCATTGTTCTCAAACGACAACCGCATTTGGATCTTTCCCACCAGCCAACCTGCTACGTCCTTGAGAATGGGCACATCGTAAGGACCTGGCTCCCAGTGGTCGCCTTCGAAGCGGTCCCGTGTCTTGGCGAAGCGATCTGCCAGCGCCTGGTTCTCCAGTCCGAGCATGTGCACGCCAATGTAGTTGGCATTGGCGATGGCCGGCCAGGAACTTGAGCTTCGGGCCATGTTGAAGGTGAAACGTGGCGGCTCGGCGGACAGCGATGCAACGGAGGTGGCCGTGAAGCCAAAAGGCTTGCCATTCAGGTTGGCTGTGATGATGGCCACCCCGGCGGCATGGCGGCGAAACATTTCCCTGAACGTCTTTTCGAAGCCGGATAGTTCGCTTGCCACGTTGATGATTCTCCTGGAACTGGGTCGGGGGCGTCTTTCTCTCAGGGTATTCCTCCCTGTGCCCCACTTCTCCATTTTAATGAGCACACACGAACCTTTGTTAATGTGAGTTCCATGACTGAGCCCACTGTGCACGTTCCCGCGGAAGTCCAGACCGACGCCGCAACTCCCCGGCGTTCGCGGGACGCCCTGTGGCTTGTCCTGCCGGCGGCATCGGGGGTAGTCATAGGAATTCTCTGGTGGATCCTGGCCCCGGGCGGGGGGAACCTGGTTTCGGGCAACCCCGATCTGGCAAATCCTGCCAACCCGGCTTCGTGGCTGCCGCGCGATCTGGCCCTTGCCGCCCTGATGTTGGTGGCCGGGTGTGTCACTGGCCTCTTGCTCGACGGAAAGCTCCAGGGGACTGGGGTCGGCAGGCGGCTGGCCTTGGCACTGGCAGGGGGAGCCGCCGGCGCTGCGGTTGCCTGGGTGGTTGGCTTGGTTGCAGGGCAGCTGTGGGGCCCCGCTCCGGATCCTTCACTGGGTGCGGAATACGGTTTCACCCTCCGCTCGTACGCCGTCCTCGTCTTGTGGCCGGGCGCCATCGCCTTCGTGACGTTCGTACTTGCGCTGTTCGGGGTTCTTTCCAGGAAGCCCGTAAAATAGGCGGGTGACCACTTCTTCGGATACTTCCGCCCCTGCCACTGCATCCTTGAATTTCCGCAGTATCGATTTCCGCGGCCGCCACCTCTCCCTGGCTGAGCTGCGCGCCGCGGTACCCAGGGCCAAGCATCAGACGATGGCCGATGCGGAGCAGAAGGTCCTGGACATCATGGGAGCTGTTCGTAGCCGTGGCTTCGCCGCGCTGACGGAACTTGCAAGGAACTTCGACGGCGTTGAACAGTCCCACCCGCGTGTACCGGCGGAGGCACTTGCCAAGGCCCTGGCTGATATTGATCCCACTGTCCGCGCCGCGCTGGAAGAGTCGATCAGCCGGGCGAGGCAGTTCGCCGATCAGCAGCGTCCGGCCAATGTTGACGTCGCTTTGGCTGATGGCGCGGTTGTCAGCCAGAACTGGATTCCCGTGGGGCGTGTTGGGTTGTATGTCCCGGGTGGCCTCGCGCCCCTGGCCTCCTCTGTGATCATGAACGTGGTTCCCGCGGTTGCTGCAGGTGTGGAATCCATCGCCTTGGCGTCACCGCCTCAAAAGGACTTCGGCGGACTCCCGCACCCCACCATCCTTGCGGCGGCAGCGCTGCTGGGCATCGATGAGGTCTACGCAATTGGCGGTGCCCAGGCAATCATTTCGTTTGCCTACGGCATCCCCGGTTCGGAGGGAGTGCCTCCTATCGAGCCTGTGGATCTCGTCACCGGGCCTGGCAATATTTTCGTCGCCACTGCCAAGAGGCTGGTGAAGGGAGTCGTTGGCATCGATTCCGAGGCGGGGACTACCGAGATCGCTATCTTGGCCGATTCCACTGCCCAGCCCGCGCTCGTGGCTGCCGATCTCATCAGCCAGGCGGAGCACGATCCCAAAGCCGCCTCTGTCCTGGTGACGGACTCCGCTGACCTGGCGGACGCCGTCGTGGGTGAATTGGCGCGGCAGGCAGCCGCCACGAAGCACAGCGCACGCGTCCTTGAGGCACTCTCCGGTCCGCAATCGGGTGTAGTGCTGGTGGATGACCTGGAACAGGGGATTGCCGTGTGCAATGCCTACGCCGCTGAGCACCTTGAGATCATGACGGCGGACGCACCGGCGGTGGCGGCGCGGATCCGTAACGCGGGCGCCATTTTCGTGGGGGATTACAGTCCCGTGAGCCTTGGCGATTATTGTGCCGGATCCAACCACGTGCTGCCCACCAGCGGTACCGCTGCCTTCTCCTCGGGGCTGAACGTCACCACCTTCCTGCGCGCAGTGCAGGTCATCAACTACAACCGTGCGGCACTGGAACAGGTCAGTGGCCACATCGTGAGTTTGGCCGGGGCCGAGGACCTTCCAGGCCATGGGGATGCAGTCAGGATCCGCTTCAGCGGGCAACGCTGACATCGAAACCAGCAGGGTAAACGGGACCTGACCACAACATATACGGGTCAACACCACTACATGTAGTAATTACAAGCTTGTCATTACAGTGTCATCGAACGTAAACTGGTGCCGGAAGAGAATCTTCCGGCACCTTTGCGTTTCCGGCACACTGCCGCTGGGACGTGGGCCGGAGCTGATCAGGGAGGCCCAGCGTGTACTGTCCGTTCTGCCGGAATCCTGACTCACGCGTCGTTGACAGCCGCATGGCCGACGACGGAACTTCCATCCGGCGCCGCCGGCAATGCCCTGAATGCGGGCGACGCTTCACCACGGTGGAAACCACCAGCCTGTCCGTCATCAAGCGCTCAGGAGTCGGGGAGCCGTTCAGCCGTATCAAGGTCATCAGCGGTGTGCGGAAAGCGTGCCAAGGCCGCCCTGTCACCGAAGACGATCTCGCCATGCTGGCGCAGGAAGTCGAGGAGAACATCCGCTCTTCGGGTGCCGCTGAAATCGACGCCCACGAAGTAGGCCTGGCAATTCTCGGTCCGTTGCGGAAACTGGATGAGGTGGCGTACCTGCGGTTCGCCAGCGTCTATCAAGCATTCGAGTCACTCGAAGACTTCGAATCCGCAATATCTTTGCTACGGCATGAGGCCGAGGCGCACGCAAAAGCGGGGACCCACGCCAAAGCCGGGGCCAAGGAAGCCAAAGGTTCCGAGAAAAGCCAGCTCTAGCGGCCGCCTGATACGGGGAGTACCGCTCCAGTAATGTAGCCGGCCTCGCCGGACATTAGCCACATCACAGCCGCGGCCACCTCCTCAGGTTCAGCGCCCCGGCCCATCGGAATGGTTGGATTGAGCCTCTCGACGCGGTCGGGCATTCCTGCAGCTGCGTGGAGCCCGGTGTTGGTACTGCCCGGAGCCACGGCGTTGACACGAATGCCCTGCTTTGCCACTTCCGCTGCCAGGCCCACCGTCAAAACGTCCACCGCACCTTTCGACGCCGCATAGTGAACCCATGTCCGGGGGGAGCCTGCTTTTGTTGCCGTCGAGGAGATGTTGATGATCGAACCACCAGGGCCGCCGTTCTCGGTAGAGAGTCTCCGAACCGCTTCCTGGCACATGAAGATCATGCCAGCGACGTTCACGTCCATGACACGCTGCACTGTCTCGGCAGGCACGTCGGCAAGTGTTCCAATGAGGTTGCCGGTAATGGCCGCGTTGTTGATGACCGCTGTTACAGGACCCCACGCTGCGGCTGCGTCGAACAAACGCCCGACGTCGGCGGGCTGGCTGACGTCGGCCTGCACGGCCAGTGCCTTGCCCCCTTGCGCCTGGATGTCTTTGACCACTGCATCAGCACCCTCGGCATCCAAGGAGTAGTTGACCACGACGCCATATCCGGAACGTGCCGCAGCGTTTGCAACTGCCGCGCCGATTCCGCGGCTGGCACCCGTGACGATCGCGATTCCGGCTATGGCGTCGTTGTCCACAGTCACCCTGCGGCTACTTGGCGAGTTTGTGGTGCAAGGCGACCTCAAGGGCGGCGCCCACGATGCCGGCGTCGTTCTTTAACTTGGCTGTGACGATGTTGGTGCGCAATTGCAAGTGCGGGAAGTATTCATCCGAGCGCTTGGAGATGCCGCCGCCGATAATGAAAAGCTCGGGGGAGAACAGGAACTCGACGTGCTGCAGGTAGCGGTTGAGCAGCACGCCGTACTCGTCCCAGCTCAAGCCATCGCGTTCGCGGGCCACGGCTGATGCCTTGGTTTCGGCGTCGAATCCGTCCACCTCGAGGTGGCCGAGCTCGGCGTTGGGAACCAATTGACCATTGAAAATGAAGGCGGAGCCGATGCCGGTGCCGAGCGTGATGACCAGGACGGTGCCGTCCACGCCCTCGCCGGCGCCATAGCGGGCCTCTGCGAGACCTGCTGCGTCGGCATCGTTGATGACCTCAACCGGCCGACCCAGCCGCTCCGTAAACTTCTTGTCGATGTCCGTGTCAAGCCAGGACTTATCCACATTCGCAGCGGAGTGGACCACACCGTGCTGGATAATGCCCGGGAAGGTGACACCCACTGGCGAATCAGCGGCAGGGGCGTCGGGGCGGCTGGAAAGTTCTTTGACGATCTCTGCCACCACTTCGGCGACTGCCTCTGGGGTAGCCGGCTGCGGCGTGGGAACGCGGAAGCGTTCGCCGATCAGCTTGCCCTTCTTCAGGTCGACGATGCCGCCTTTGATGCCCGTGCCGCCGATATCGATTCCGATCAGCGGAGGGTTCTTGTGGGTCTTCTCATCCTTCTTGGACAATGCAATTCCGATCATGGCAGGAGGGGTGGGCATGGCGCAGCCGCCCGCGGCTGCGATGGACCTTCCAGACAGCTTAAGGAAGGGTCAGGATTTCCGCGCCGGTCTCGGTGACCAGCAGGGTGTGTTCGAATTGGGCCGTGCGCTTGTGGTCCCTGGTTACAACCGTCCAGTCGTCGGACCACATGTCCCATTCGATCGTGCCAAGGGTAAGCATGGGTTCGATGGTGAAGACCATGCCTGCCTCGATCACGGTGTTGTACGCCGGGGCTGCGTCGTAATGCGGAATGATGAGGCCCGTGTGGAAAGCCTCACCAACACCGTGGCCCGTGAAGTCCCGCACCACGCCATAGCCGAAGCGCTTGGCGTAGGACTGGATCGCGCGGCCGATTACGTTGATTTCGCGGCCGGGGGCCACGGCCTTGATGGCCCGGTTGAGTGACTCCTGCGTCCGCTCAACCAGCAAACGGGATTCCTCGTCCACGTCGCCAACCAGGAAAGTGTAATTGGTATCTCCATGCACCCCGCCGATGAACGCGGTGATGTCAATGTTCAGGATGTCGCCATCCTGTACCACCGTGGAATCCGGGATGCCGTGGCAAATGACTTCATTGAGGGAAGAGCACAGGGACTTCGGGAAGCCCCGGTAGCCCAGCGTGGACGGGTAGGCGTTGTGGTCCACAAGGAACTCGTGGCCAACCATGTCCAACTGGTCCGTCGTTACGCCGGGCTGAATGTGCTTGCCAACTTCAACGATGGCCTGGGCAGCGATCCTGCTGGCAATACGGATCTTCTCGATGGTCTCCGCTGACTTCACTTCGGAGCCGGTGAACTTGCTGGGTGCCTTCTTGCCCACGTACTCGGGGCGGGGGATCGACGCCGGGACAGCCCGTTCAGGGCTGATGATTCCCGGAGTGAGCGTGCCGATGGGTGCGGTCGAAGCAAGAGAAGGCATAGATTGATCATATAAGGCAGGCAAGAGACGCAAGTAACAAAGTGCGGCCGGGTCCGCGTGACTGACGCCAACGTTACGCGTTTGAGGGCCGACGCAATGAGGAGGAGACGTGACGGAGTACTGGTACAACGTCAAGACGCATGAGATCGAAGAGGACGCCATGTCCGATTGGACACAGCTGATTGGCCCTTATAAGACCAGGGAAGAAGCCGAACATGCGCTGGAAAAGGTCAAGCAACGCAACGACGCCTGGGACGCCCAGGACGACGACTAGCTCTACTGGCGCACCACGGACTTAGCTAAAAGGAATGCTCGGGTCCGGGGAATTCTCCGGACCTGACGTCCTCTCCAAAAGCTGCGGCGGCATCCGTGAGCGTGGTGCGCAGGTCTGCGTACTTCTTGACGAACTTGGCCATCTTGCCCCCACGCAGTCCGGCCATGTCCTGCCAGACCAGCACTTGGCCTGTGGTGCTCTTGCCGGCTCCGATGCCTACGGTCGGTACGCGCAATGCGGCATCCACGGCAGCGGCAGTTTCCGCGGGCACCATTTCCATGAGGACGCTGAAAGCGCCAGCGTCCTGCAGGGCAACTGCGTCCTCGATCAGCCGCTGGGCGTCCTCGCCCCTGCCTTGGACCCGGTAGCCACCCAGGGAATGTTCGCTTTGGGGAGTGAATCCAATGTGGGCCATGACAGGAATGCCTGCCTGGACCATGGCCTTCACGGTCTCCGCATAGTAGGCAGAGCCTTCGATTTTGACCGCGTGGGCCAATCCTTCCTTGAGGAAGCGGACGCCTGTGGCGACTGCCTGCTCGGTTGAAACCTCATAGCTGCCAAAGGGCAGGTCCGCCAGGACCAGGGCGCGCTTGGCTGAGCGGCTTACGGCACGGCACAAGGGCAGCAGTTCGTCCACAGTGACGGGAAGGCTGGTCTCGTTGCCGAAGACGTTGTTTGAGGCGGAGTCGCCCACCAGGAGGACTTCGATCCCTGCTTGGTCGAAGATCTCGGCGGTGTATTGCTCGTATGCGGTGAGCATGGCGAAGTGCTCGCCGTTGTCCTTGGCCTGCTGGAGGTGATGGATGCGCACCCTGCTGACCTGCTTCTTGGCGCCCGCTGGCGATGCCTGGGCTGCCGCCGTGGGGCCGGTGCCATAGGGCGCGGGGACTTCGGCGGGCGTGGTGGACTCAGGAAGGTTGCTTGGGGCCATGGATAGAGCCTAAGCCGTGCCGACGGCGCCTGCCAGCAGTGTGCCAAGGGTCACTGTTTGTAAACGCTGTGTTACGCGCAGCTACTGCGGCGGCATTCCTCCCGAATGCTTAGTAGAGTGAAGTCTGAGCTGCCGTGGCTTCAATGATGGGAACTGCGGCATGGACACCGAACCGGAAAAGAGGCCCTATGGACCGCCAGCAAGAGTTCGTTCTGCGGACGATCGAAGAGCGTGACGTGCGCTTCGTACGCTTGTGGTTCACCGACGTCGTGGGTTCACTGAAGTCCGTGGCACTTGCGCCGGCTGAGGTTGAAGGTGCCTTCGAAGAGGGCCTGGGATTCGATGGTTCAGCGATTGAGGGCCTGGCGCGGGTCTTTGAGTCGGACATGCTGGCACAGCCGGACCCCTCAACCTTCCAGATCCTTCCCTGGCGCGGTGAAACCGAGCAAACGTCCAGAATGTTCTGTGATGTCTTAACGCCGGATGGGGAACCGTCTGCAGCAGATCCCCGAAACGTCCTCAAGCGGACCCTTGCCAAGGCCGCGGATATGGGTTTCACCTGCTACACGCACCCGGAAATCGAGTTCTACCTGCTGAAGTCAAAGGAGCTTGGCCCCAATGGTGCGCCGGTCCCCGTTGACGAAGGCGGCTACTTCGACCACGTCCCTGGTGGTGTTGCGCAGGACTTCCGCCGCACCGCGGTGACCATGCTGGAATCGGTCGGTATCTCGGTGGAGTTCAGCCACCACGAGGGCGGGCCGGGCCAGAACGAGATTGACCTGCGGTACGCGGATGCCCTGCAGACTGCGGACAACATCATGACCTTCCGCACGGTCATCAAGGAAGTCGCCCTGCAGCAGGGCACGTATGCCACGTTCATGCCGAAGCCGTTTACGGACCACCCCGGCTCCGGAATGCACACACACTTCTCGCTCTTCGAGGGCGACACCAATGCCTTCTTTGAGGCAGGCGCGGAGTTCCAGCTGTCCAAGACTGCCCGCCAGTTCATCGCCGGGATCCTCAAGCACGCTCCCGAATTCACGGCGGTCACCAACCAGTTCGTGAACTCCTATAAGCGGCTCTGGGGCGGCGGCGAAGCACCGAGCTATCTGAGCTGGGGCCACAACAACCGCTCCGCGCTGGTGCGAGTGCCGTTGTACAAGCCCGGCAAGGGCCAGTCGGCGCGCATCGAGTACCGCGGCATCGACTCCGCCACCAACCCATATCTGGCATATGCCGTCCTTTTGGGCGCCGGTTTGAAGGGTATCGAGGAAGGCTACGAGCTTCCGGCAGCTGCCGAGGATGACGTTTGGTCGCTAACCACCGCGGAGCGCAAAGCCATGGGCCACGCTCCGCTGCCGGCCAGTCTCCACGATGCCATTCGTGCCATGGAGGAATCGGAGTTGGTAGCCCAGATTCTGGGTGAACAGGTCTTTGAACACTTCTTGCGCAACAAGCGCGCGGAATGGCAGGACTACCGCCTCCAGGTCACGCCGTACGAGCTGCAGCGCAACCTCGGCATTCTGTAGGCAGGGCCAATGAGCCTTGCACGTCGGCTCATATCAGCCGGATTCAATGACCTGGAAAAGGGCGAACGTTTTCTCGCTGCCCCGGAACTCGAAGGCATCGAGCAGGATGCCCTGTTCGCCGGGCTCTCCTTGGCGGCGAGCCCGGATACCGCGTTGCAATCACTGGTCCGGCTGATTGAGAAGAATCCCGGCCTCAAGAAGTTGGCCGGCGCGGACCCTGACACGAGCGAATCCTTGTATCGGCTGTTGGGGGCATCGGAGGCGCTGGGGGAGTTCCTCATGCGCAGGCCGGAGCACCTGGATGTTTTTGAGGCCCGGGTAAGCCCTGAGCCCCTTCCGGCATCAAGCGAAGAGCTCAGGTCCTTCCTCCTTCGTTCGGTCAAGGCCGAGCCGGGTGCGCAGCGTCCCGTGGCCGGGTTGACGGGGCTTCCGGCGTATGCGGCCTTGCGGACGGCATACCGCCGCGGGCTAACAGAGCTTGCCATCAAGGACCTCTGCGCTGCCTCGCCGCAAGACTTCATGCCCGCCGTGGGTGCAGAGCTTGCCGACCTCGCTGGAGCCGCCATTGAAGCTGCCCTTGCCGTTTCCCGGGCCGAGGCGGCGGCCCAGTTCGACGCCTCGGAGGTGGCCGACGTCGGACTCGCAGTCATTGGCATGGGCAAATGTGGTGCCCGCGAGCTGAACTACATTTCCGACGTCGATGTCATTTACGTCATTGAGGCAGAGGAGCTGGACGACGCCCGCGCCGCGACCATCGGCACCGCCCTGGCCTCCGGCATCTCGCGGGCGATTTCCTCATCCGCACCCGAGCCGGGTTTGTGGGAAGTGGACCCCAACCTTCGCCCGGAAGGAAAATCCGGGCCGTTGGTGCGGACCCTCCCTTCACACCTGAGCTATTACGCCCGATGGGCTGAGAGCTGGGAATTCCAGGCGTTGCTGAAGGCCCGCACGATTGCCGGCGACCGGGAACTGGGCCAGCGCTATGAAAAGGCAGTGGAACCACTGGTGTGGGCGTCCGCCGGCCGTGATGGCTTCGTCGAATCCGTCCAGGCCATGAGGCGCCGGGTCACCGACTACATTCCGGCCGCCGAGGAACAGCGGCAGATCAAGTTGGGACGTGGTGGGCTGCGCGACGTCGAATTCACTGTGCAGTTGTTGCAGCTGGTTCACGGCAAGTCGGACGAGTCCCTTCGTTGCCGTGACACCACGTCGGCCATTGCGGCATTGTCGGCCGGGGGCTACATCGGACGTGCCGACGCCGCCGGCTTCGACAACGCGTACCGCTATCTTCGGCTTTTGGAGCACCGGATTCAGTTGTTCCAGTTGCGCCGCACCCATCTCATGCCCGTGGCGGAGGATGCGCAGCGGGTGTTGGCCAAGGCTGTCCTGGGGCCCTTCTCACTTGAACGCCCGCATCCCGACCAGCTGATGGCGACCTGGCAGAAGACCAAACGGTCCGTGCGGGATTTGCATGAGCGTATTTTCTACCGTCCATTGCTCAACACCGCCGCGAAACTCAGCAGCGAAGACGCCAAACTGAGCCCGGAAGCTGCCCAGGGCCGTCTTGCTGCCCTCGGTTACCTCGACCCGAAGGGCGCGATGCGTCACATTGAGGCGCTGACTGCCGGTGTGAGCCGACGTGCGGCACTTCAACGGCAATTGCTGCCCATTCTCCTCGGCTGGCTTGCCGAAGGCGTGGATCCCGACGCAGGGCTCCTGGCCTTCCGAAGGGTCAGCGAAGCGTTGGGGACCACGCACTGGTACTTGGGAATGCTTCGTGACTCCCAAGCGGCAGCCGAACGCCTCTGCCAGGTACTTGCCAATTCCCGCCTCATTTCGGACCTCCTTGAAGTCTCACCGGAGTCCGTGGCGTGGCTTGGCAGTGACAAGGACCTGGCTCCTGTCCCGTTCGAGGCGCAATGGCAGGAAATCCGGTCCAAATTGTCGCGGCACCCTGATCCGGAAAGTGCCATGCGCCTCATCCGGTTGATTCGTCGCCGGGAGATACTGCGGACCGCGATTGCCGATAGTGCCGGGTTGCTTGACCAAGACGCCGTGGGGCTGGCGTTGGCCGAAACAGACCGGGCGGCCGTGCTCGGAGCCCTGCACGTGGCAGAAGCTATCGCTACCCAGTCCGATCCTCTGAAAACAGAGGTTCTGGTGGTGGCGATGGGACGGCAAGGTGGCCGTGAGATCGGCTACGGCTCAGACGCCGACGTCATGTACGTTCACCGAGCACGGCCCGGCTTCACGGATGAGGAAGCCCAGGAACAGGCGACGGCGATAGTCGCCAAAGTCTCCAGCCTTCTTACCCAGCCGCTAAAGCCCGCGATCATGGCCGAGCGGGTGTTGATGGTAGACGCGGACCTGCGGCCGGAAGGGAAGAACGGCGCCATGGTCCGGTCCTTGGAGTCCTATGCCGAGTACTATCGCCGGTGGTCCCTCATCTGGGAATCGCAGGCACTGCTGCGGGCGCGTCCCATGGCCGGTTCAGACGACTTGGCAGTGGCCTTCCTCCAGCTTATTGATCCCATTCGTTACCCGGCTGAACTCTCCGAGCAGGACGTCAGGGAAATCCGGCGCGTCAAGGCCCGCGTGGAATCGGAGCGGCTACCTCGAGGCGCTGATCCGGCGCGCCACGTGAAGCTTGGCCGCGGTGGATTGAGCGATGTTGAATGGCTGGTCCAGCTCATCCAGTTGCAGCATGCGGGGAAGCAGCCTGAGCTGCGCACTACGTCCACGTTGGAGGCACTTGCCGCGGCTGAGAACCTTGGGCTTGTTGGCAAGGACGACGCCGGACTCTTACGGGAGGCGTGGAAGCTCGCCAGCCGAATCCGCTCGGCGAACGTCATAGTGACGGGCCGGGCATCGGATGTTCTTCCATCCTCACGGAGGGATCTTGAAGCTGTGGCACGTTGGTGTGGCTACGCGCCCGGAGCCGCGGGACAGTTCGAGGAGGATTACTTGCGCCTTAGCCGCCGGGCCCGGGCTGTGTTCGAAAAAGAGTTCTACGGTAATTGAGGGTGGCTGGTGATGAGTATCTGGCTTATTCCGCTCAAGCTGCTGGACGATGATGCCCGCGACATCCAACTGGGCGCTGTGGCGGAAATGGCGGTGGAGCCAGCCCAGCGGGATTTTGTGGGGGACCCCCTACGCATGATGCTGGTCGGACTCGAAGAGGAGTCACGGCTGCCCTACGTGATTGAGGCTCAAGGAGTGGGTGTCGGAGTCCTGACCCTCCAGTCTGGAGCGGCGCGCCTTGCGGGATGGCAGGATGACGATTCCGTGTGGCTTCTCAGGGGATTCCTTATCGATTCAACATGCCAGGGTCGGGGCCTCGGGACGCTGGCTGCGGAGGCTGCGGTAGGCGAGGCCCGCAAACTGACAGCCAGGCGCGGTGGCGGTCAGGCCGGCGTCGTGCTTTCCGTCAACGAGCGCAACCCTGCAGGCATTGCAGCCTATGCAAAAGCTGGCTTTGTGGATGCTGGCCGCTACCTCGGCGGGAACTCCGGCCCGCAACGCATCATGTACAGGGCCTTTGAGCATGCTGAAATTTCGTCCCCGCGTGAGCCGTCAACAAATGTTGACGAAGATCATGGAGTCAACTATGGTTGACGGCATGGAGGTGGACAGAATGAAAACCCTTGTTGGATCAATGGATGGCATGGGGCCGGCGGAGGCGCTGTATGCGGTAGCTGAACTCCACAAGGAAGTTGGCAGGGCCGAGGCCTCCCTTGTACGCGCAGCCCGGCAGTCCGGTTTATCGTGGGAGGCAATCGCACTTTGCCTCGGCGTGACCAAGCAGGCGGTACATAAGAAGTACGGGAAGTAGTAGGACCAGTTCGGACGGACCAATGCCGGGCATCCCCTAAGGTCTGTTCGAGCGGGCATGCTGTCCCTTAGGATTCTCGCGTGACAGTCAGGCGGGATTCGGAGGGGGCACCCTTCTCAGATGCGTCGTGCTTCCGGTGTGAGCAGGCGGGGCCGCACTGGTCTTCGCCGCATGGCCGCGGCGACGTCTATGCGTGCCGGCGCTGTTTCGCAACTTTTACTGACGCCGAATGGCGGCAGGGTGACGGGGGAGCGCAGGGCCTTTTCGAAACCAAGTAGCCGGCTGTGCCCGAAGGGTAAAAAACGAGTACACACTACTCGTGCCCTGACCTGCCCCTGGTAGGCACCATGTTTGCTATGACAACCTATGTGATTGAGCAAGCGGCACTGATTCACCGCTGTCAGTGCTGCGGTGAAGAAACCGATCAGGTGTTTTGCGCGGACTGCGCAGCCCCGGAACAACCCGGTGAAGTCCCGAAAACAAGGCACTAAAGACCAAGGCAAGGTGCTGGTTCGTCCGTTGAAAAGCCTTATAGACTCGTTCCGTAACTGCTCTCGATGCTTAGGAGAAGTACATGGAATACAACGGAAGTTCGTTTGAGAAGGCTATTCCTGCTGGAGAGTTGGATCGCCGCCACGTGGGTCAATCCATTAGCTTTCAGCCCAACGATTTCACGGTTGTCTTCGGGACGATCGCGGGCATCGCAAGAACCGAGGCGCTCGTATATTTATCGCTCGATGGCGTCTCTGGCGGCACGCATTTGAAGGACGAGTACGACCTCCCCATCGATCGGCACGTCTACCTGCAATTGGATCCCCTGAGCAGCGCGGAAAAGGGTCTTGCAGATGCCGCAAAGGTGGTGAAGGAGAAGCTGGACGAGTTCGGAAAAAACATCCGGGACCGGGATCAGGGCAAGGAATCCGAGTAGTTAGCACTTCGCCACAGCCCTACGGATCTAGCTGATTCGGCGGTAGCAGCGGGTTATAGGACAAAGAGAAGGGCCGGCATCAGGTACAAAACCTGTTGCCGGCCCTTCTTATTCGGGAACCTTGGTGGGTTCCGCGTGGGCTAAACCTGGTTTAGCCGCGGGAGTTGCTAGACGCCGTAGTAGAGCTCGAACTCGTACGGGTTCGGGCGCAGCGACAGCGGGCGAATCTCATTCTCGTACTTGTAGTCAATCCAGGTATCGATCAGGTCCTGGGTGAAGACGCCGCCAGCCTGCAGGAACTCGTTGTCCTCGCGGAGGGCCTCAAGGGCTTCTTCCAGGGAACCCGGAGCCTTGGGGATGTCCTTGGCTTCCTCGGCCGGGAGCTCATAGAGGTCCTTATCGATGGGAGCCGGGGGTTCGATGCGGTTGCGGATGCCGTCAATGCCGGCCATCAGCTGGGCAGCGAAGGCCAGGTAGGGGTTGGACGAGGGGTCCGGAGCGCGGAATTCGATGCGCTTGGCCTTCGGGTTGGAGCCCGTGATGGGGATACGGATACCAGCAGAGCGGTTGCCCTGGGAGTACACCATGTTGACCGGAGCTTCGAAGCCCTTGACCAAGCGGCGGTACGAGTTGACGGTCGGGTTGGTGAACGCGAGGACCGCGGAGGAGTGCTTCAGCAGGCCGCCGATGTACCAGCGGGCAGTGTCGGAGAGGCCGGCATAGCCCTTCTCGTCGTAGAACAGCGGGTCGCCGTTGCTCCACAGCGACTGGTGGCAGTGCATGCCAGAGCCGTTGTCACCGAAGACCGGCTTCGGCATGAAGGTTACGGACTTGCCCCATGCGTCCGCAGTGTTCTTGATGACGTACTTGAACTTCTGGAGGTCGTCAGCAGCTGCAGTCAGCGTGGTGAACTTGTAGTTGATCTCTGCCTGGCCGGCGGAGCCAACTTCGTGGTGGGAGCGCTCGACCTCAAGGCCGGCCTTGTCCAGTTCAACGCACATGGCGTCGCGGAGGTCAGCCTGCTTGTCGGTGGGGGAAACCGGGAAGTAACCGCCCTTGACGGGGGTCTTGTAGCCGAGGTTTCCGCCCTCTTCCTTGCGGCCGGTGTTCCAGTGGGCTTCTTCGGAGTCAATCTTGTAAAAGCTGCCCTGCGGGGAGGACTGGTACTGGATGTTGTCGAACACGAAGAACTCGGCCTCGGGAGCAAAGAACGCGGTGTCCGCAATGCCGGTGGAAGCCAGGTACGCTTCAGCCTTCTCGGCTACGCCACGGGGATCGCGGTGGTAGGGGTCACCCGTGCGGGGGTTCACGATGGAGAAGTTCAGTGCAAGCGTCTTCTCAATGCGGAATGTGTCGATGAAAGCCGAGGTCACATCCGGGATGAGCTGCATGTCGGACTCAGCGATGCCCTGGAATCCGCGGATGGAAGATCCGTCGAAGAGCTGACCGTTCACGAAGAAGTCGTGGTCTACGCTCTTTGCCGGCACATTGAAGTGCTGCTGGACGCCCGGAAGGTCGGTGAAGCGGATATCGACGAATTTGACGTCTTCGTCTTTGATGAACTTGAGGACTTCGTCCGCAGTCTTGAACATCTATGCTCCTTATGCATATCAAGTAACAGGCCCGGAAGGCCGCGTGAGCCAGCCCATGCCGGAGGCCCGGAGACACAAAAAATTCCCCTTGCCGCGGTGGCTAGCAACTCATACCACCTTAGGGAGATGGGATTTCCCGGGAGTGTCAGTATTGTTTCGGGCAGGTTACAGAATGATCTGTTGTGTAAACGGTAGTCGGCTTTCCTGTGTCAGGTCCAAGCGGGTCCAGTGGGCGAACACTTTGGCCCCAGCTAAGCGAAGGCGCAGGCACGATACGTGCCCTCCGACGTCGGACCGTCAGTCCGGCAGCCGTTAGGCTTGGAGGGTGGTTGATCGAAAAGACATAGGCTCCTGGCTGAGCGGGCCGGACACATCCGGCATCTCTAAATACCCGGGTGAGAGACTCGGCCTTCCTGAGGCCGGACCAGGCTCGATGGCGCGGGCCGGACGGCGAATCCTGGCAATCGTGATCGACTGGACGATCGCCCTGGTCATCAGCAACTTCGCATTTAGTGGAAACCAGTGGGCAACGCTCGCCATCTTTGCTGCGGAGCAGATTCTGCTGATCGGCACCCTCGGCTACAGCATTGGCCACAGGATTGCCGGGATTCACGTGGTCCGCTTGGGGGGAGGCCCGGCCGGACCCCTCGCCGCTGTGGTGCGCACTTTGCTCCTGTGCCTGGTTATCCCCGCAGTCATCTTTGATCCGGATCAGCGTGGAATTCATGATAAAGCGATGAACACCATCCTCATTCGGATGTAGCGTTTCAGTCCTCGCGGATTGGAAGCAACCCCATAGAAGCACCAATAAATAAGCAAAACCAACAAAAACCGCCCTTGTCTCGTTTGAGACAAGGGCGGTTTTTCGTATAGGCAATCAAGCACCTACGGACAATCAGCGTCCGCGTGCAGCCTTGCGGTCCGGGCGGGCCTTGTAGGGGTCGATGCCCTTGGGGATCGGCAGGCGGGTGCCGAGGGAGTTGATGCGCTTGGACACAGCATTGACCTCAACCTTGGTGAGTTCGTTCTTCATCTTTCCCATGGTCTTGGCGAGTTTGTTCAAAGGCACCTGGCCCTCACCGCGACCGGATTCCAGAACGTGGATGGTGACGTTGGGCAGGATGCGCGTGAGTCGCTTACGTTCAGCTTCCACCAGCGGCTTGACACGGTGCGTTGGACCTTCGCTGACCAAAACGACGCCGGGACGACCAATTGCCATGAACACGGCGTCCTGGGTGCGAGGGTTAACCGCGACAGGCTGGTCCTGGGTGACCCAGCCGCGGCGGAGAGTACCCAAGGCCGCGCCGGAAGCACCAGGCTGGTTCTCGATCTGCGCGAATGCAGCCTTCTCTGCGCGACGGGAGAGGATGAAAACGGCGGCCAGGAGACCCAACGGAATACCGATGATGAGACCGGTAACCCAGTTGTCCAGGAGGAAGCCGACGAGGAAGGCCACGGCAACCACTGCCAGGAATGCCAGCAGCATGATCCACACAACCTGGGGATCATTCCGCCGCGTCATCTTGAAGACTTCAGCGATCTGCTTCAGCTGGCTCGGCTTCTTGGCCTTGGCTTCCTTGGGCTTGCGCTGGAACAGCCCACGCTTGGGGGCGTCGGCCGAGGGGGTCGATTTGCTGGAATCAGAGGAATTCGCCATAGTGCCTTAATTCTACGTGATGGACGTCGAAGGACCGGACGCCATTACGCTTGGCATCCGGCCCTTCGGTACTGCTTCATGGTGTTGCCGGTGAAGTGTTGCCGACCCGGGGTCAGGCGTGGGCGGCGAGGATGGTGGAGGCTTCCTGGCGGGTGGTGCCGGAGGACTCGATGTGGGCCAGGGCGGCGGGGATTTCCCAGCCCTTCTTGCGCATTGCGGTGGCCCACAAGCGTCCGGCGCGGTAGGAGGAGCGGACCAGCGGACCGGACATGACACCGAGGAAGCCGATTTCTTCGGCCTCGTGCTGGAGGTCCACGAATTCCTGGGGCTTGACCCACCGGTCCACCGGCAGGTGCCGTTCGGAGGGGCGCAGGTACTGGGTGATCGTGATCAAATCACACCCGGCCGCGTGAAGATCGCGGAGGGCTTCGGAGATTTCCTCGCGGGTTTCGCCCATGCCCAGGATCAGGTTGGACTTGGTCACCATGCCCAGGTCCTGGCCCTGGGTGATGACATCCAGGGAACGTTCGTACCGGAACGCCGGGCGGATCCGCTTGAAGATCCTGGGCACGGTCTCGACGTTGTGCGCGAACACCTCGGGCTTGGAATCACAGATCGCGGCGATGTGTTCGGGTTTGCCGGAGAAGTCCGGGATCAGCAGCTCCACCCCGGTGCCCGGGTTCAGTTCGTGGATCTTGCGGACCGTTTCGGCGTACAGCCAGACACCTTCATCGGCGAGGTCATCACGGGCCACCCCGGTGACCGTGGCGTAGCGCAGCTGCATGGCCTGCACGGACCGGGCCACCTTGGTGGGTTCGAACATGTCCACCGGGGAGGGTTTGCCGGTATCGATCTGGCAGAAATCACAGCGCCGGGTGCATTCGGACCCGCCGATCAGGAACGTCGCTTCCTTGTCTTCCCAACACTCGAAAATGTTCGGGCAGCCAGCCTCTTCACAGACAGTGTGCAGGCCTTCCTTCTTCACCAGGTTCTTCAACCCGACGAACTCCGGGCCCATCTGGACCTTGGCCTTGATCCACTCGGGCTTGCGTTCAACCGGGACAGCCGAGTTACGCTGCTCAACGCGCAGCAACTTACGGCCTTCAGGTGCCAGGGTCA